>JACRDR010000105.1 GCA_016212845.1 Elusimicrobiota bacterium | reverse complement strand
GTCGGACACCGAGGCGATCCTGGCCCTGTACCAGGAGATGGGCCCGGCCTGCGTGACGAAGCTGCGCGGGATGTTCGCGCTCGCGATCTGGGATAAGAAGAAGCGCCGCCTGTTCATCGCGCGCGACCGCATCGGCAAGAAGCCGCTCGTCTACGCCGAGCGCCCGGACGGGACCTTGCTCTTCGCCTCGGAGCTGCGCTGCCTGTTCGCGCTGGACCCGAGCCTGCCGCGCGACGCCGATCCGGCCGCGATCGACATGTACCTGTCGCTTCAATACATCCCGTCGCCGAAAACGGCGTACAAGGCCGCCAAAAAGCTCCCGCCCGGCCACACCCTCGTCTGGGAGAACGGCAAAACGACGATCGAACGGTATTGGGACCTGCCCGTCGGTCAAAAACCGGTCACCGGCGACGTCGAGGAAGCGAAGCTTCTTCTTAGAAATAAATTGACGGAATCGGTGAAGCTGCGCATGATCTCCGACGTGCCGCTCGGGGCTTTTTTGTCGGGCGGGGTGGACTCGTCGATCATCGTGGCGCTGATGAGCGGCCTCTCCTCGAAGCCGGTGAAGACCTTCTCGATCGGCTTCGAGGAGCAGAGCTTCAGCGAGACGCATTACGCGAGGATGGTCGCCGACAAGTACAAGACGGACCACGCCGAGTTCGTCGTCAAGCCGGAGATGGCGGACATCCTGCCGAAGCTGGCGTGGCACTACGGCGAGCCGTACGCCGACGCGTCGGCCCTGCCGACCTACTCCGTCTCGCGCGAGACGCGCAAATTCGGCACCGTCGCGCTGAACGGCGACGGCGGCGACGAGAACTTCGCGGGCTACCTGCGCTACTTCGCGATGAAGGCCGCGCGCGTGACCGACGCGCTGCCCGGTCCGGCGCTGGCCGCGCTGAAGGCCGGCACGGAGCTCCTGCCCGAGTACAACGCGCCGTTCGGCGCGGTGTGGCGCGCCAAGCGCTTCCTGCGCTCGGCTTTGCTCAACGACCTGCCCGGCCGCCATCTCAAGATGATCGGATACTTCGCCGAGGACGACAAGCCCTCGCTGTACGCGCCGGAGTTCGTGAAGGCGCTGGGCGCCGACATGGGCTCGGCGAAGGACTACATGGCGCGCGCGTTTCAGGCCTGCGAGGGCCAGGATTTCGTCAACCGCATGCTGTACGTGGACTTCAAGACCTATCTCCCGGAGTGCCTGATGACGAAGGTGGACATCGCGTCGATGGCCTGCTCGCTGGAGGGCCGCTCGCCGCTGCTGGATCACGAGTTCGTGGAGCTGGCCTACCGCATGCCGGGGGACTGGAAGCTGAAGGGCCTGCGCGGCCACAAGTGGATATTCAAGGAAGCCTTCAAGGATCTCCTGCCCGCGCCGATCCTGACGCGGCCGAAGATGGGCTTCGGCATCCCGCTGGGGGCCTGGTTCCGCGGCCCGCTGAAGGACTACTGGGCGGAGCACGTCCTGTCGCGCGAGGCGCTCGAGCGCGGCTACTTCACGCCCAAAGGCCTGAACGGACTGTGGGACGAGCACCAGTCCGGCCGGCGCGACCACGGCTACCGGCTGTGGGCGCTGTTGATGCTGGAGTTGTGGCATCGCCACTCCGCCGATCCGGCGCCGTCGGGCGCCGCGGCCTGCGCTTCCTGACGGCGGGTCTAAAAGCGCGCGGCGAGGGTGAAGCGGTGGGTCGAGCCCAGCTCGCCCATGGGCACGGCGGCGTAGTCCAGGCTCCAGCGCTCGCGGCGCAGGCCCAGACCGAGGGTCAAGCCGTGCGCCGCGTCGAAGCTCGAGCCCCCGGCGATGGCGCTTTGCGTCGTGTAGCCCGCGCGCAGGAACACGTCCTTGACCGCCTGGTACTCGCCGCCGAAGCCCGCGTCCGTGCCCGCGCCGCGCGGGCCGTTCGTGAACTCGGCCGCGATCGCGTGGCCGCCCGCGAACTTATAGGCCGCGCCGAGGACGAGGCGCAGCGGCAGGTCGTTGCGCTGGACGTCGTACTTCATGCCGGGACCGGCGTTGCGCACGGCCGCGCCGACGAGGACCCGTCCGGAACCGAAGCCGTCGAAGCCGCGCCGCGCGCCCGCGTCCACGGCGAAGGTCTGGGCCTCGGCCGGGCCGATATGGCTGCGCAGATACTTGATGCTCGCGCCCGCGTCGACGAGATCGGTCTTGCGGCCGAAGCCGAAGCTCACGGCCGCGTCCGAGGCTTGGAAGTTCCCGGTGGGGTGCCCGGTCGCGTCGCGGCCTTCGAGGGCGGTCTGGCTCAAGTAGGTGACGCCCGCGGCGAAGGTTCCCTGCGGCGTCGGGTGGGCGTAGGCCGCGAAATCCAGCTTCGCGCTTTGCGCGAGCTCGGCGTGGCTGACGGTGACCTCGCGCTTGTCCAGCGCGGAGAGCCCCGCGGGGTTCCAGTACAGCGCGTTGGCGTCGTCGGCCAGCGCGGTATAGGCGCCGCCCATGCCCAGCGCCCGGCCGCCCACGCCGATGTTGAGGAAAGACGCCGTCTCGGCGGCGTTCGCCGTCGCGGCGCAGGCCAGCAAGGCGGCGATGATGATCGTCTTCGCAGAGTAGGGCCGTGGCGCGCTTCGGGATTTATTCCCGCGCGTTTCCACGGCCCCCTCATCGAACCGTGCGTGAAGTTTTCCTTCACACGGCTCTCCGATGGCGATTCGCCGCAAGCTCTTCAGCATGACCGGCCTCCGCCGACAGCCCAGGCGACTTTGTAGCCGTTGAACAGCCCGTAGCGTCCGTACAACAGGTCGCTATCGAGCGTCTTCCAACCAAAGCCTCTCCTAAGTTGCTTGCGGCGCAGATAACGCATCGTCTTCTTCACGACGTAGTCGCGGATGCCGTGGAACGATTCAGAGGAATTGCCGATCTTGAAGTAGTTGACCCAGCCCCGAACGACCGGGTTGATGTCCTGAATCACCTGCTCCAATTTCACCGTGCGTTCGTATCGCGTCAGCACCCGAACCCTGTCCCGAATGCTCGCCTCGGCCTTCCGCGACGGGATGAACAGGGTGAATCGTTTCGTCCTCCGACGGTTCCACACCTTGCGGAAGTTGAACCCGAGGAAGTCGAACGACCCTTCATCCGCGTTGACCAGGCGCGTCTTGTCCGGATGGAGTTCCAACCCGAGCCCGCTCAGCCGTTCGCGCAAAGTATCGAGCGGCTTGGCGGCGTTTCCATTCGTCAATATCACCAGATCGTCCGCGTAACGGACCAAGTGAGCGTTCCCGCCCCACCTGTCCGCGTACCCTGCCTTTTCCCAATGCACGTCCAGCTCGTTGAGGTAAGCATTAGCCAGAAGCGGCGAGATGACGCCGCCTTGAGGCGTGCCGATGGTCTGCGCCCGCACCCGGCCTTCTTCCATGATCCCGCACGACAACCACGCCTTGAGAACGCGCATGACGCGACCGTCCGCGATCCGGCGCGCGACGACTCTCATCAGCTTGTCGTGAGGTATTTGTCCGAAGAAGTCCCGAATGTCGGCATCGACCACGTTCACACATCCCCAGGTCAAGTACTTGGCGACTTCCTGCACGGCGTCGTGGGGCCCGCGCTTGGGCCTGAATCCGTGCGAGCAAGCGCGGAAGTCGGCTTCGAAGATGGGTTCAATGACCATCTTCACCGCCATCTGCGCCACGCGGTCGCGCACCGCCGGTATTCCCAGCGGACGTTTCCCGCCGCTCGCCTTGGGTATCCAAACCCTTCGCACGGGCATCGGCCGGTAAGTTCCGGCCACCATATCGCCTTCCAGTTCCGACAGGAATTTCTCCACTCCGGCCGTTTCCACGGCCGCGATGGTCTTCCCGTCGATCCCGCTGGCGCCTTTGTTGGCCTTCACCCGCCGCCACGCCTCCTCCAGCACGTCCTTCCGGCACGCCTTGTCCCACAGCGTGTAGAACCGATAGTCCGGTTCAGCCTTGCTCTTGCGGTAGAGCTTACGTTGAAGCTCCTGGATGCGACTCGAGGTTGATAGGCTCATCGCCAATCCCCTATCCCTGGCTTCAAGTTCAGCGCCGCCAAAGTCGAGGCCCTTCGCTCCCGTCGAGTTATGCTGTCTCGACGATCGACGCTACTATGGCCTCGTCCGACTCCCTCTCGGCAGACAGCCCCTTTCGGCATGGCCTTATAGGGCCGCTCTCGTCCGCTCCGAACTTCGGAGTAGGCCGAGGAGGGTCTCCCATGTTCCTCGACTTCCTGTCCCGGCGTGCCGCTCCGTGGACCCCGGAGGAAGTCTCCGCCCTGCCCTGATCCGATGAGCGGCGACTGATGGCTTCCCCGATCAAATAGCGGGTCGCCTTCCTCAGTTTGGGGTTTACGAGGCTCCAATTGGATTCCTTTGTAGTACGGCCCGTCGGTTCGCGTCCCGCCCTTTGACAGACGGTTTGTCGGGCCGCTTATCCCGCCCAGGTTTCCCCAGGCAAGACGGCCCCTCGCTACGCGGCTGATCAGGTTTTGCCGCGGCTGGTACGTTTCAACCAGTAAGGCGAGTCGAGTGTTACTCATGGCACTTACTTGATCACCCCCAGTTTTCCGGTCTTGTGTATGTCAGCCTGGCCGGACTTCTTCGCGGTGATGACGTACTGATACACGCCCGAGCCCACGCCGGAGATATCCCAGACGTGATCGTAAGTGAACTGCGCGCCCAAGCCGTTGCCGTCGTCGAGCGCGCCCTGGTTCGTGAAATTGGACGACGAATAGATCTTGCGGCCGCTCAAGTCGTAGACGCGCACCTCGACGCTGTCCGCCTGCCCGGGCTGGACGCGGATCGTGACGGAACTCACGCCGCGAACGGGGTTCGGGAAGACGTAGGCGGCCTTGAAGCCGAAGCTCGCGTCGGCGGCCATCGGGCCGATGCCGCGGCCGAGCGGCTGGTACAGCGAGAAGTGCGTGGTCTGCGCCGAGACGACGTGGCGCGCGGGGTCCACGCGGCTGGCCAAGGCCGTCCAGGTCTTGGCGGACGGGTCGTAGTAGTGGACGGCCAGATTGGCGATCGAGCCGGGCGGCACCAACGCCGGGTCGTAGGGCAGCTCGATGGTCACGGGCCGGGAGAACTGCGTTCCCTCGGGGCCGAAGCTGATCGCCTCTCCGCCCGCGCCGAGCCTATCGCGGTCGAGCGCGGCCGCGCGGTCGGACTTGAACAAATCACGTCCGCGCGCCAGCGTGATCTCCGTGTCCTGGTCGAGAGCTCCCGGCGGCACGTCCACGGCGGCCTGCGACGGCGTCTGTATGCGTCCGCCCTCGGCGGCGGGCAAAGTCAGGTCGCC
>JACRDR010000106.1 GCA_016212845.1 Elusimicrobiota bacterium | reverse complement strand
GCAGGACAACGCGAGGCTCAGCGCGGGCATCGCCGACGGGACCGCGACCTACGATCAGCTGCGCTCCGTCAATACCGGCTTCACCGGCTGGTTCTTCAGCGGCGATTCTCCGATCTCCTGCGGAAACTGCGCGGGTTCGGCGCAGGGCACGCTGCAGCTGTGGGTGGACTTCGCCAACCACACGCTCGGCGGCAGCGGAACGTTCGCCCAGTCTCAGTCGGGCCAGAACGTGTCGTTCGTCCACCTTCACAACATCTATTCCGTCGGCGACACCGTCCAGCGCAACATCGCGGCGGTCGACTACTTCCCGCTCTCGGGCGATGCGAAGTACTCGCCGAGCTTCAGCGGCGCCGTGACGTGCACGGCGGGCTGCGCCGGCGGCGAGTCGTTCGCGGGCACGACGATCGAGATCCGCAACGCGGGCGGCGTGATCGCCGCGCAGGCGGTCGGCAACATCCAGTTCGCCAGCTCGACGCGTTCCATCTCCGCCACGGTGACGTCTCCGCGCGAAGGCGCGACCGCCGCGCCCTAAGGGAATCGTCCCGGGCGCGTGGCCGCGCTGCTGGTCGCTTGCGCCGTCGTCGCGGCGTTCTCGCGATCGTTCACGTACGGGTTCGTCGACTACGACGACGTCTGGACGCTCGTCCAGAACCCCAAGTTCCGGGGTCTCGGCCCGGCCCAGCTCGAGTGGGCGTTCACGACGATCTTCCCCGGCTCCTACCAGCCGCTGACCTGGCTTTCGTACTCCGTCGATTACTCGCTCTGGGGCATGGAGGCGGGAGGGTATCATCTCACGTCGGTCCTGCTGCACGCGGCCAACGCCGCGCTGCTCTGTTCGATAGCGCTGCGGCTGCTGCCGAAGACCCGCTTCGCCGAGTGGGCCGCGGTGCTCGCGGCGCTCCTGTTCGGGCTGCATCCCTTGCGCGCGGATTCCGTCGTCTGGATCAGCGAGCGAAAGGACGTTCTTTCCGGTCTCTTCTATCTGCTCGCGATCCGGGCGTACGTGCAGGCGCCGGAGAGGACGCGTCCCGTGCTCGGGTGGTTCGTGCTCGCCCTGCTCTCCAAGATCAGCGTCCTCACCCTGCCGGCGACCCTGTTGATTCTGGACGTGTACCCTCTGCGGCGTCTCCCGGCCGATCCCCGGCGGTGGAATTCCCGCGATAACCGGACGGTCCTCGCGCAAAAGCTTCCTTTTGCCGCGCTGTCGATGGCGGCGGGGGTCTTCGGGGCCTACACGCTCCGCGCTTACGGAGGAGTCCGCACGCTCTCCGAGGTCTCCGCCTCCGGACGCATCGCGATGTCGGCGTACGGCTATTCGTTCTACGCGGCGAAGACTCTCGTTCCGGTTTCCCTGCGTCCCTTTTACCGCCTGCCGCCGGATTTCTCGCCGCTGGACCCGTCCGTCCTCCTCGCGGCCGCGGCCGGCGCCGCGTTCCTGGCGGCTGCCTGGGCGGCGCGGCGCCGCTGGCCGGCCTTCACCGTCGCGGCGGCGAACTACACGCTGACGATCGCGCCCCTCCTGGGCGGGGTGAAGCTCGGGGACCAATTGGTCGCGGAGCACTACGGCTACCTTCCCACGATGGGCTTCGCCCTCGCCGCCGGCGCCGGTCTTTTCGGGGCGCGAACCATCGGAGCGGCGGGGCTCGCGGCGGCCGCCCTCGCGGGCGCGTCGTGGACCCAGACGGGAGTCTGGCGCGACTCGCGAACCCTCTGGACCCATACGCTCGCGGTCGATCCCGGCAACGGGCTCGCCCACACGCAGTTGGCCGGCGAGTTGATGGAAGCCGGCGGCGCCCCCGAAGGAGCGATGGAGCACGCTCGCGAGGCGGTACGGCTCGAGCCCCGCTACATCGCGGCGCGTCTCAACCTCGCGTCGCTCCTGCAGCGTCGAGGCTCCCTGGAGGAGGCGTCCGCGCAGGCCGAGACCGCGATCGCGCTCGACCCGAATCTATCGGACTCTTACGAACTCCTGGGCGCGATCCGCGCCGAGCAGAAGCGGTGGAAGGACTCCGAGCGTCTTCGCCGCGAGGCGCTTCGCCTCGATCCCTCGGCTTGGCGGCCGCGCTACAACCTCGCCGTCGTCCTGGCGGCCCAAGGGCGCTCGCGCGACGCGGAGGACGCGTATCGCGAGGCGATCCGTCTCGACCCGCCGAACCCCGACGCGCACAATAACTTGGGCATGCTCCTGGCGGGGCGGGGAGAGTCCGCCGCCGCCGAGGAACAATACCGGCAGGTGTTGAGGATCAAGCCGTCCTACGCCGCGGCCCATTACAACTGGGGAAACCTCTTAAGCGAACGCGGCGAGCATGAGCGGGCCGCCCGCCGCTACCAGGAGGCCGTCCGGCTCGCGCCGGCGCTGTCCGACGCGCGGTTCAACCTCTGCAACACGCGCACGCGTCAAAAGCGCTGGGCCGAGGCGAAGGGCTGCTACCGGGAAGTCTTGCGGCACGATCCGAAGAACGCGGACGCCAAGCGTTACTTGGCGTTGGTGGAAGCGGCTCTAGGCCGCCGCTGATTCCGAAAGCTCGGCCAGCAGCTGGTCGCGCAAGGCGGGAACCTGCAAGCGCAGGAGCCGCCCGATCCGTTCGCGGCGGAACGCCGAGAAGTCCTCGAGCCACATTATCTCGCCCGCCTGCCAGACGGCGGCCGGGCGTCCGTTGTGATAGAGGAGACGGTTGCCGCGGGTCGCGGGCACGCGCGGCCCCTCGCCCAGGATTCCCGCGAGGTTGAGCGGATCGGCGGCGTTGACCGCGACCCAGTCGTCCGCGTCGCGCGGGCGGCGCAGCTGCTCGATCGCCTCGGGCATCGCGAACTGCTCGCCCGCGACGCCGGAGACGAAGCGCCCGCCGCGCACCTCGCCTCGCGCCTCGAGCCGGCGGAAGACGGGCGCGAGTTCCCACCACGAGGGCGCGGCGGACTCGCGGGCCAAGAGATCGCGGAAGACGACACCGTAGCGCCGCAGCAGCTGCCACGCCCAGCGGAGCAGGCGCTCGTCGGGCTTGGCGGCCGAGACGCGGCCGGGGAAAAGGGTCCAGCGGCCGGTGCGGCCGTAGGCGGCGCGGCGGGGCGCGCCCCAGCGCGAGCGGCGCGCGGCGGGCGCCTTGGCGAGGACGAGCCCGCGCAGCGCCGAAAATCCGTCGGAGGTGACGAGCCCGAGCGCCGCCAGTTCGCTCAGCGCGTCCTTGAGCTGCGCGGGAATGAGCCCGGTCGACTCGGCGAGATCGTCGAAGAACAGCGCGCCGTTCTCGCGCAGCGCCTTCCAAGCCTGGGCCGCCGCGGGCGAGGCGTTCACGGGCGCGGGAGGCGGATACGCCGCGACGCGTTCGGGCGGCAGGAGCCAGCCGAGATCCGCGCGCAAGCCGAGCGCGATCGGGGCTACTCTCGTGAGCGACGGCGAGCCCGCCTCCGCATCCTTCCTAAAGGACTCTCCGGGACCTTCGGTCCCGGGTGCCGCCCGCTTCACCGACCGCAGGCGGCCCCAAACGAGCTCGCCCGAGAAAGAGAGGCTGTCGAGCCACTCCGGCTCGTATTTCGCGACGCGTCCGGGCAGGAGATCGGTTTCCCACGCGGCGGCGGGGGACTCGAAACCCTCGAGCTGTCCGACCGCCTCGTAGAGGCCGAGCCTGCCGTCGCGGCGAGAGGCCGGCGTGAGATGGTGGTACTCCGAGAGGAATCGCCAGTAGGTCTCGGGAGAAACGGGCTGCACGCGCTTGCGCGCGCCCTCGAGCGTGAGCCGGTGGATGCGGGCAAGCAGGCGGCGCTCGCACCATTCGCCCGGGCCCGTGAAGCGGCCCTGCAGGACAAAGCCTTCGGCCTCGAGCATCCCGAGCGCGCCGTTGACGCGGCCAAGCTCGAGTCCGAGGTCCTTCGCGATCGTCTCGGCGGTGACGGGTCCGGCGATCTCGAGCCTGCCGCGCACGAGAGCGACGGTCGCATCGATGCCCTCGTGCTCCACGGAGAGTTCGGGAGGGAGCTTCAGCTCCGGTTCCGGCCGCGCGTCGGGGCAGGCGGCTTTGACGAGCGTCCAGCGCTCGGCGACGGTCCAAAGAGAAGGTTTGCCCTCGCGAGCGGCGAGCGTCGCGCGTCCGGCCGCGGCCAGGCGCTCGAAATAGGGCTTCCATGGGCCGCCCTCGGCTTCCGGAAGGGCGCCGAGCGAGAGCAGCGCGTCGTGGAGCTCCTCCTCGTCTCGCACGAGCGGGAAGGCGTCCTCGCGCACCTTCGCGATCGCGTCGGGATCGAGCGCCGCGAGGTCGCGCATGTCCTCG
>JACRDR010000009.1 GCA_016212845.1 Elusimicrobiota bacterium | reverse complement strand
TACCGCCGCGGCGGCCGCGCCGAGTAGAAAGGGAAAGCGCAGCGGCGAAGAGTCGAGCCAGAGGGCGAGAGTGAGCAGGGCGGAGCCGGCTCCGGCGCCGAGCGACAGCGCGAAGGAGCCCACCAGCACCTTGCCTAGGCAGCCCATCCCGAAGATGGAGAGCAGGAGGCCTCCCGCGCTAAGCGCCGGTCCCTCCAGAGGCGCCGGCGCGGCGGAAGCCGGGCCCGGCCCGCTCTTGCCGCCGAGGCGATAGGCGACGGTCGTGTCCTTGAAGCCTTTGAGCACCAAGGTCTCGGGCGCGACTCCGGGGTATTCGGCACTGATCTTCGCGTAGACTTCCGCGGATACGAGGATCTCGCCCGACTTGGCTTGAGCCTGCAGCCGCGCGGCTTGATTCACGACGGGGCCGATCGCGGAGTAGTCCTTCACGTCGTCGGACCCGAGGCGCCCCACCCGCGCGTAGCCGGTCGCGATGCCGACGGAGGCCTTCAGGTCCTGCCCCAGCTCCTTCGAGAGCTCGGGCAGGCGCTTGTGCAGGTCCTGGGCCGCCGCCACCGCGGCCGCGCAGTGATCCTCGCGCCGCACTGGCGCGTTGAAGTAGGCCATGACCGCGTCGCCGATGTACTTGTCGATGTAGGCGCCGTGCGAGGACAAGATCGCGCCGGCCTCGCGAAGATACTTGTCCACCACGCCGAAGGTCGCGTCCGCCCCGAGGCGGTTGGTGAGATCCGTGAACGAGGAAAGATCGGCGAACATCATCGTGAGCTCGACGAGCGTGCCTTCCTCGATGTGCGTGTTGCAGCTCGTGCAGCAATTCGGATTGCGCGACGATCGGCCCCGGCCGCACGCGGACATGACGGCCCCGATCGCCCCGGTGAAAGGGACGCCGCAGACGAGGCAGCTGCGGGACTGAGCCGCTATTTAGCCGCCTTGTCCGACGTCGATCGTCTTCGGCTGCTGCGCCTTGTTCTGGAGGAGCTGCGTCCAGAGCAGCGCGGAGCCCGGCGGGACGAGGAGGATCGTCGCCTCGCCCTCGATGAGCTTCTGCGTCTCGAGGATCTCGAAGAGCGTCTCCATGATCTCGGGGTCGGCGGCGATCTGCTGGAGCGCCTTGCCGACGACGGCGGGCTTGACCGCCGAGGCCTGGGCGAACGCGATCGCCGCCTGCCGCTCGGCGGTGCTCGTGATGATGCTGACCTGGTTGGCGCCGTCCTGCTTGATCGCGGACGTCACCTGCCGCAGCCGATTCACGACCTTCGCCTGGATCTGCTCGATCATGTTCCGGTCGCGGAAGTGGACCTTCCGGATGTAGGTCGAGCCGAGCCTATATCCCCACTCGTTCGACTTGGGCGAAACTTCCTCGCGCACCATCTGGCTCATCCGGTGGCGCGTCTCGAGCATTTCCTGCAGCGGCATGTTGCTCAGGCAGCGCACCGCCGCGTTCGAGACGTTCGCGGCCAGCGAGCCGCGGGGGTCCGCGTTCTTGAACAGATAGGAGACGGGGTCCGAGATCGCCATCTCGTACCAGATGCCGACGCCCATCGGCGCGCCTTCCTCGGTGTTCACGGGCTGGCTGCGCAAGTAGACCTGGTCGAGCCGCCGGTCGAGCACGTGGCACGCGCCGAAGAAGTTGACGATGGCTCCCGCCGGGCCGAACTTGAGCCAGGGAAAGTAGAGGCCGGGCTCGTCGATGACGCCCAGCACCTTGCCGAAGAGGACGTAGACGCGGATCGTCCCTTCCTCGACGATGGCGTACATGCCGAAGAGCCGCATGAGTCCCATGCAAATCGGCACGAACACGAACCAGCCGACGAACGACCCGATGAAGGCGGTGACGAAGTTCACTTGCGCACCTCCACCACGGCCTGGGAGGCCTGGTTGTAGAGCGTGAGCCTCAGGTTTCGCAGATACAGCATGAGCGCGCCGGACCCTTTCGCCTTGAGCTCGGTGAGCTGCTTGGCCATCGCGACGAGCGGCTCCACTTCCGTCTGCGCGCGCAGGTTCTCGATCTCGACGGCGCGCTTGGACTGCACGATTTTCTGGTCCGCGGAGGCCTGCGCCAAACTGATGTCGGAGGAGACCTCGTTGTGCGCCGTGTTGATCGCGGCGAGCGCCGACTCGACTTCGTTCGGGGGGTCGATGGCGGTGATCAGCGAGGCGTCGAGGATGATGCCGTAGCGCGCCGCCGAGGAGGAGCACTCCTTGTCCATGTGCTCGTTTAGGTCGCGGAGGTTCTTGCGGAGGTCGTTGATCGAGACGCCGCTCACCGCGCTGAGGTCGGAATCGCCCGTCGTCTTCGGCGCCTCGAAGTTGGCGATGCGCTCGCGCAGGACCGAAATGAAGTAGCCCATCACGTGCACGATCGGGCTTTTGACGCCGAAGAGATAGGCGTAGAGGTTCTGCTCGCTCACGCGGTAGCGGATCTGGCCCTTGATGCCGGTGTTGAGCTGGTCCTTCGTCACCGCCTCGAGCTCGGTCCCGTTTTGGTTGGCCATCGAGTGCTCGAGGTCGGTCGCCATGTTGATCGTCTGCGTGGCGACCGAGACCTTGTAGATGCGCTCCCAGGGCCACTTGAAATACGGGCCGCCGGGACCGATGACCTGCATCGCCGGGTAGGAATAGCGCTCGCGCTCCTCGGGGCGCAAAGTCGAAGCGAGCGCCTCGTCGTCGCTCGTCGTGACGCCCTCGATGCGTTTCGCGCGTCCGAAGCTGGTCTTTACGGCCCGCTCGTTCTGGTCGACCGTGTAGATGCCCGCCACGAGGTAATTGACCAAGAACCAGCAGACGAATCCGAACGCCACGCCCAAGGTGATGTCCATGCCCGGAGTATAGGGTCGTGGGAGAAAGGGGTCAATACAACAATTCCTCACATTTGCTATTTAGGGCGGGTGATCTCTTCCCTAAGAGTGGGCCGCGGTCTTCTCGCGAATCCGGCGTGGGCGGCGCGGCATCTCGGCAAGCGCCTCTGCCTCGTCTCCGAGCCGATCGTGCACGCGCGCTACGGGCGCTCCCTGCTCAAGGCGCTCGCCGGTCTCAAGATCGACGCCGCCGTCCATCTTTTGCCCAACGGCGAGTCCGCCAAGACGCTCGCGTCGCTGCGGCTGCTCTACGCGTCCCTCTCGCGCGCGGGGATCGGGCGCGACGGCGGGATCATCGCGCTCGGTGGCGGCGCGGTCACCGACACCGCGGGCTTCGCCGCGGCGACGTATCTGCGCGGCATCCCGTGGATCAGCGTGCCGACGACGCTCTTGGGCCAGGTCGACAGCGGATTGGGCGGCAAGACCGGCGTGAACCTTACCGAGGGCAAGAACCTCGTCGGGGCGTTCCATCAGCCGGTTTCCGTCGTCTGCGACTTGAAGACGCTCGACTCGCTGCCGCTGCGCGAGGTGATCAGCGGCCTCGGCGAGGCGGTGAAATACGGCCTCGTCTTCAACCGGCGGTTCTTCGACCAGATGCGTCGCGACTGGGACCGGCTGCTGGCGCTCGAGCCCTCGGCGCTGGCCCCCGTCGTGCGGCGCTGCGCCGCGCTCAAGCTGGGCGTCGTCGCGAAAGACGAGCGCGAGACGAAGGGATCGCGGGAACTGCTCAATTTCGGGCACACCGTCGGGCACGCGCTGGAAGCCGAGTGCGGCTACGGCGTCCTGCGCCACGGCGAGGCGGTGGTGTGGGGCATGCGTGCCGCCTTGGCCCTCTCCATCATGAAGACCGGCCTCCCTCAGCAGGACGCGCTCGACGCCGGCCGCTTCCTCGCCTCGATCAAGGTCCCGCGCCCCGAAGTCCGCCCCGACCGCCTCGTCGCCCGAATGTATCGCGACAAAAAGGTCAGAGGCGGCATGCTCCGCTTCGTCCTGCTTCGGGGAATCGGCCGCCCCGCCGTCGTGCCGGTCACCGAAAAAGAAGCGCGCGACAGCCTGGAAGTTCTTACCTAACGCCGCCTACCAGGCGGTCATCAGGCCGAACGAGTAAATAGTCGCGGACGTGTCCCATCGGTCGTCTAGGGCCGTCAAGGTCGGGCCGAAGAAATGACGCGCTTCGATCCGGCCCCGGCACAGTCGGGTCGGGAACAGGCTCATGGCGCGAGTGTATCACTATGGCCCTAGGGTTTCCACCGAGGGCCGCCGGGCGCTTGCCATCCCGAGTCCGTCACATGCTAGGATGTGGGCGCATGAACGTCCTCGTCCTCCACGGCCCCAACCTCAACCTTCTCGGCGAGCGGGAGCCGGAGGTCTATGGGAAGGAGACGCTGGCCGATCTCAACGCCGCGGTCCGCAAGAAGGCGACGAGCTTGGGGCTCGCGGTAAAAATCTTCCAATCGAACCACGAGGGGAAGCTCATCGATCTCCTCCATGCGCATCGCAAGTGGGCCCACGGCGTCGTCATCAACCCGGGCGCCTACACGCACTACAGCTACGCGCTGCGCGACGCGATCGCATCGATCCAAAAGCCGACGATCGAGGTCCATCTCTCCGACATCAAAAAGCGCGAGCCTTTCCGCCGCGTCTCCGTCGTCGAGCCGGTGTGCTCTGCTCAAATCTCCGGAAAAGGGATCGGCTCCTATCTGGAGGCGCTCTCGTTGATGTCGAATTCCTATTTAAAATAAACGCTAAAAGCGATAACTATATTTACTCTTGACGCTGAGTAAATTTACTCATTATACTGAGTAGTATGAGTAGGCCTGTCTACCGAAGACCGCTATTTGACGTGCTGCTGAATCGGCTTCGGACGCCGCGGAAGTTCATTCAGGCCTTGGTCGGACCCAGGCAAGTCGGCAAAACGACCCTCGTCCGGCAGGTGCTCGAGGCGCTCGGGGTCCCGCACCACTATGCGGCGGCGGATTCTCCGGCGCCACGGGACCCGTCCTGGCTCGAGTCGCAGTGGGAGATCGCTCGACTCCGCTCAAAAGGGAGCGGCGCCGGTGGTTGCGTATTGGTGCTCGACGAAGCTCAAAAGATCGCCGGCTGGTCGGAGGTGATCAAGCGCCTCTGGGACGAGGATGCGGCATCGGGGCGAGCCGTAAAGGTGGTTTTACTCGGTTCGACTCCGTTGACCCTTCGAACCGGATTGACCGAAAGTCTCGCGGGCCGCTTTGAGCTCATCCGCGCCCCGCACTGGTCGTTTGCCGAGATTCGCGCGGCATTCGGCTGGGAATTGGACCGGTATCTATATTTCGGGGGCTATCCCGGAAGCGCCGAACTCGTTGAAGACGAGGAACGCTGGCGGCGATACATCCTCGACTCTCTCGTCGAGACGACTATCGCTCGCGACATCTTATTGCAGACTCGCGTCGATAAGCCCGCTCTGCTTCGCCAGCTCTTCAAGCTAGGCTGCGACTATTCGGGGCAGGTCCTGTCGTATCAGAAAATGCTGGGCCAACTGCAGGATGCCGGCAACACCGTGACGCTCGCCCATTATCTTGAGCTGCTGAGCGGCGCAGGAATGCTCACGGGCTTGCAGAAATTCTCCGGCAGCCGCGTCCGTCAGCGAGGATCGAGCCCGAAGCTGGTCGCGCTCAATACCGCGCTGATGACGAGCGGTTCCGAGGGGACATTCGCCTTGACGCGAGCCGACGGCGACGCATGGGGACGGCTCGTCGAAACTGCTATCGGAGCCCACCTTATCAATGGACTCGCCGGCTCGAATGTCGAGGTCTATTATTGGCGGGAAGCTAACCACGAAGTGGACTTCGTTCTGAAGACCAAGGGCATGATCGTGGCTCTGGAAGTAACGAGTTCCCGTAAGAAGGACTCGCTTCCGGGTTTGGCCGCGTTCGGCAAAGAATTCCAGCCCAGACGAAAACTCCTTGTGGGCGGGCAAGGCATCCCTCTCGAGGAATTCCTCACGACGCCGCCGGAAGCCTGGGTGTCCTAGAACTCGCCGCGGTAGGAGTCGGGCGTTCGAGGCTCGGGACGCGCGATCCAGTAGCTCTCGCGATCGCGGAACTTCAAATCGAGCAACCCCGCCCCGAAGAGCTTGAGCAGCCACGAGTACGGCGTCAGCACGCCGTAGAAGAAGACCCCCAGGAACGCGTAGCCGATCGCTCGCGGAAGGATCAGTCCGGCGTGAAGGATTTTGCGCATGCCTCTCCGGTTTTGGGTTGGTCCTTCCGTTCCACTACGAAGCTTCCGAGGACCAGGCGGTCGAGATCGGTACGGAGAAAACAGTCGTAGGCTTCCTCCGGCGTGTTCACGATCGGTTCGCCCCGCACGTTGAAGGAGGTGTTGATGAGCACCGGACAGCCGGTCAGACGGTCGAACTCCCGCAGAAGATCGCGGAAGTCCGGGTTAGCTTCGGGGCCCACGGTCTGGAGTCTCGCCGAGCCGTCGACGTGCGTGACCGCGGGAAGCGTCGCCCGGCGGTTCTCGCGGACGGGAACGGTCAGCGACATGTACGGCGACGGCTCTTTGAGCTCGAACCAGTCGTTCGCCTTCTCCGCGAGGACCGACGGGGCGAACGGCCGGAAGGCCTCGCGGTTTTTCGTCCGCAGGTTGATCCGGGTCCGCATCGACGGGTCGCGCGGGTCCGCTAGGATGCTCCGGGAGCCCAAGGCGCGCGGACCGTACTCCATCCGGCCGTTGAACCAGCCGACGACTTGGCGTTCGGCCAGCGCGCGCGCCGTTTCCTCGAAGAGCTCCTCGCGAGCCGGGCGGCGATAGACCGCGCCGCGCGCTTTGAGAAGGGCTCCGATTTCCTCGTCGGAGAACGCGGGGCCGAGGAGCGAGCCCAGCTGCGTGTCGCGCTCGCCGTCGGGCTCGCGCGGCTTGTCTTGGCGGTGATGCCATGCCCACAGCGCCGCGCCGAGTGCGCCGCCCGCGTCGCCGGCGGCGGGCTGCACCCAGACGCGGTCGAAAAGTTTGGAGCGCAGAACGTGCGCGTTTCCGACGCAATTGAGCGCGACGCCGCCGGCGAGGCAGAGGTTCTTGCTGCCGGTGGCGGCCTGCGCCCGCCTCGCCATGCGGAGCATCGCCTCCTCGCAGACGACCTGCACCGACGCGGCGAGGTCCTTGTCGCGCTAGGTGAGCTCGGACTCCGGGACGCGCGGAGGCCCGCCGAAGAGCTCGTGGAAGGCCGGGCTCGTCATCGTCAGTCCGGCGGCGTAGTCGAAGTACTTCATGTCGAGTGCGAAGGAACCGTCTTCCTTGAGATCGATGAGGTGCCGGTAGATGAGGTCGGCGTATTTCGGCTCGCCGTAGGGGGCGAGTCCCATCACCTTGTACTCGCCGGAGTTCACCTTGAAGCCCGTGTAGTACGTGAACGCGGAGTACAGCAGCCCCAGCGAGTGGGGGAAGTGCAGCTCTTCCAAGATGCGGAGCTTGCGTCCCTGCCCGTAGCCGATCGAGGCGGTGGCCCATTCCCCGACGCCGTCCATCGTGAGCACCGCGGCCTCGGCGAACGGCGAGGGGTAGAAGGCGGAGGCGGCGTGCGACTCGTGATGCTCGGTGAAGAGCAAGTCTCCTTCCCAGCCGAGTTGCTCGCGGATGATGTTCCGCGTCCAGAGCTTCTTCTTGAGCCAGACGGGCATGCCCAGCGCGAACGACCTAAGGCCGTACGGCGCGTAGGCAAGCCAGGTCTTGAGCAGGCGTTCGAACTTGAGCCACGGCTTGTCGTAGAAGACGACGCAGTCGAGTCGCGACGAGTCGATCCCGCCTTCTTTCAGACAGTAGGCGATCGCGTGCTTGGGGAATTCCTCGTCGTGGCGCTTGCGGGTGAAGCGCTCCTCTTGGGCGGCGGCGATAATGCGGCCGTCGCGCACCAGGGCGGCGGCGCTGTCGTGGTAGAAGGCGGAGATGCCTAAGATGTTCATTCGATAAAACGCCTAGGGTCAGACCCCGATGTTAAGTTCGCAACGGCGAACTTAACATCGAGGTCAGACCCTAGAGCCAGCCTCGCCGCCGGAACCAGACGATCATCGCGATCGTGATGGCGACGCAGGCGGCGCCGAAGGCGGGGAAGGCGTGGGCGTGGTCCCACGGGAACTTCGTGAAGTTCATGCCGAAGACGGAGGAAAGAAAGGTAATCGGGATGAAGAATACGTTGATCATCGTGAGGACCTTCATGATCTCGTTGAGCCGGTTCGAGAGCGCGGTCATGTAGGTCTCGGAGAGGCCGACCGCGACTTCGCGGTAGGTCTCCAGGATATCGATGATCTGCATCGCGTGGTCGCCGACGTCGCGCAGGTAGGTGCGCGTCTCATCCGATAGGCACTCGTGTTCCTCGCGCTGGAGCGTGTTGATGACTTCCCGCATCGGCCACACGCAGCGCCGCACGAGCAGGAGCTCCCGCTTGAGGCGGTGCACCGCCTCGAAGTCCTTCTGCCCGGGGCGGCGGAGGATGCGGCCCTCAAGGTCCTCGAGCCGGTCGCCGTAGTGCTCGAGAATCGGGAAGCACTGGTCGACGATCGCGTCCAAGAGCGAGTAGACCAAGAACGAGGCGTCGTGCTGGCGGACTCTCGAGCCCGCGGTCTTGAGTCGTTGGCGCACGGCGTCCCACACGTCGCCGTCGGCGTACTCCTGGAGCGTGAGTACGGTCGAGTGCCCGAGGAAGATCGAGATCTGCTCGTCGCGCAGGCCCTCGCTCAGCAGCCGGAGCATGCGGGCGATGATGAACAGGCGCGCTTGCGGGTCCTTTCCCGCGACCGGGGCGTCGCCCGCGTAGGCGTCGACTTTCGGCCGCTGGGGGCGGTGGAGCACGTCCTCGATCGCGAGCGGGTGCAGCTGGTACTTGTCGGCCAAGTGCCGGACGACGTCCATGTCGTCGAGTCCGTCGACGTTGATCCAGCGGACGGAGGTCCACTCGGGCCGGTGGGAGGCCAGAAACTCCTTCAGATCGGTGACTTCCGTGACCTTCACCTGATCCTTGGAGTAATCGATGCAAGCAACGCGGCTTTTCCCCGGTCCGGAAGGCAGCTTGGACAGCTCTTCCGGGGTGATGCCGGCGCCCTTCTGGGACCCCTTGTTGAAGCGTTTTCCGAGCTCCATAGGCACTTATATAAGGAAGCTCCGCCCGTTTGTCAACGCGCCGTCGAAAATGATAATTTAGCCTCGTCTCAAGCCGTTGCGTGGAACCCACAAAGGACCCCGGCGAGCAGGACCCGAAGTTGGCATTGGGAACGATGCTTGCCGCCGGCATGCAGTTGGCGGTCTCCGTGGTGTTGGGAGTTTTTGTCGGTTACCGGTTAGACGCTCGCTTCAAGACCAGCCCCTGGTTCAC
>JACRDR010000098.1 GCA_016212845.1 Elusimicrobiota bacterium | reverse complement strand
TGAACGCCTTGAACGCGGAAGAGCCCGACTGCCTCGTCATCGAGCTGGGCGACGGCATTTTGGGCGACTACGGCGTGCAGGCGATCCTCTCCGACTCCGAGCTGATGGCGGCGGGCGCGGTCCACGTCATGTGCGCCAACGACCCGGTCGCGGCGTGGGGCGCGGTCGAGCTCTACAAGACGAAGTACGGCAAGAGCCCCGACATCCTTTCGGGCCCCGCTACCGACAACGGCGTCGGCCGGGACTTCATCGAGGGCAAGCTGAAGGTGAAGGCGATCAACGCCCGGCTCGAGCGGGAAAAGCTCGGCGCGGCGGTCGAAGAAGCCCTGTTCGCGGCGGTGCCGGCATGACGAAGGTCGGAGTCTGGGGCGGCGCGGGCTACACCGGCGGCGAGCTGCTCCGGCTGCTCTCGGCGCATCCGGGCGTGGAGTTGGCGCAGGTCGCGTCCCGGTCGCACGCGGGCGAGGCGGTGACCAAGCCGCACCCTCATCTGCGGCGCCTCGGCGGGATGAAGTTCTCCGCCGAGCTCGATCCCGCCGGTCTCGACGCGATCTTCCTCGCGGGCGGGCACGGCGAGGCGATGGCGTGGCTGCCGGGCGTGCTCTCTAAAGGGAAGGCGCTTAAGGTCGTCGACCTCTCCGCGGACTTCCGGCTCAAGGACGCCGCGCAGTATCCGGTGTTCTACGGCAAGGCGCACGCGGCGCCGGCCTTGCTCGCGGATTTCGTGTACGGACTGCCCGAGCTCGACGCGGCGGCGGTGAAGCGGGCGTCCAAGATCGCCAATCCGGGCTGCTTCGCCACGGCGGTCGCGCTCGCGCTCGGCCCGCTGGCGAAGGCGGGGCTCGGCGGCGCGGCGCAGGTCACCGCCGTCACCGGCTCTTCCGGCTCCGGCGCGTCGCCGTCGGCGACCACGCACCACCCGGCCCGGGAGGGGAACCTCAAGGCGTACAAGCCGCTCGCGCATCAGCACGTGCCCGAGATCGAGGCGTTTTTGGCGAAAATCGCCGGCAAGCCCTCCTTCGCGCTGTCGATGGTCCCGGTCTCGGGGCCGTTCGTGCGGGGCATCTACGCGATCTGCCACGTCTCGGTCCCCGAATCGGCAGACCTCGCCGGGCTGTACGCCTCCGCGTACGCGGACAAGGCCTTCGTGCGGCTCGTCGACGCGCCGCCGGACCTCAAAACGGTGACGGGCACCAACCACTGCGACCTCCATGTCGCCCGGAAGGGGACGAATGCGGTGATCATCGCCGCGCTCGACAACCTGGTGAAGGGCGCGGCGGGCCAGGCGGTGCAGAACCTCAATCTCATGCTCGGCTTGCCCGAGACGGCCGGCCTCGAGGCCGTGGGAGTGTACCCGTAACACCCGAAGGAGAGTGCTTTAGCATGGACTGGAAGAAAGAAGAAGACACGTACCTGCTGCCCGGCTACGCCAAGTTCCCGTTCGTCCCCGCCAAGGGCGAGGGCGCGTGGATCACGGCGGAGGACGGGACGAAGTACCTCGACTTCTACGGCGGCCACGCGGTCGCCCTGCTCGGTCATTGCCCGCCCGCGGTCGTCGCCGCCGTGCAGGCGCAGGCCGAGACGCTGCTCTTCTACTCGACGTTGGCGTACAGCCCTCTGCGGGCCCAGGCGGCCAAGGCGCTCGTGGAGCTGTGCGGCGAGCCCGGCTCGAAGGTGTTCTTCTGCAACTCGGGCGCCGAGGCCAACGAGAACGCCATGAGACTCGCGCGGGCCGCGACCGGCAAGAAGCTCATCGTCGCCACCGACGGTTCCTTCCACGGCCGGACCGCCGGCGCGCTCGCCGCCACCGGCATCGCCAAGTACCGGCAGGGAGTCGCCGGGCTCGGCACGGACGTCGCGCACGTTCCCTTCGGCGACCTCCATGCGGCGAAGGCCGCGCTGGAAATGGGCGCCGCCGGCTTCATCCTCGAGCCGATCCAGAGCATGTCGGGCGCCGTCTGCCCTCCGGCCGGCTACCTGCAGGGACTCGCTTCCGCGTGCGAAGCCGCGGGCGCGGCGCTCATCTTCGACGAGGTGCAGACCGGCCTCGGCCGGGTCGGCGCGCCCTCGGCGGCCCACTCGTACGGCGTCACGCCCTCGATCCAGACGTTCGCGAAGGGGCTCGGCTCCGGCGTGCCGTGCGGCGCGGTGCTCGCCTCGCCCGAGGTCGCTTCGAAGGTGAAGTCCGGAGATCTCGGCTCGACGTTCGGCGGCGGGCCGCTCGCCTGCGCGGCGATCGCGGCGACGCTCGGCGAGGTCTCCTCTAGGAAGCTGTGGGAGAACGCCGCGTCGCTCGAAAAACTGATCCGGGATACGTTCACGTTCCCCGGCATCGTCGGGATCCAGGGCAAGGGCCTGCTTCTCGGCCTCATGCTCGACCGGCCCGCGAAGGCGGTCCAGCAGGCGCTTTTGGAGAAGGGAGTGCTCGTGGGGACTTCTGACGTCCCGAACGTCCTGCGCCTGCTGCCGCCGTTGACGATCAACCGGGAGGAGGTCGGGATTCTTAAGAACGTTTTGGAACAATCCCTCCTGCCGGGGGCGGTGCTCGCATGATCCGGCATTTCACGAACCTCCACGAGGGCGGCCAGGACGGGCTCCTCAACCTCGTCGAGCGCGCGCTCGCGCTCAAGGCCGGCAAGCTCCACGGCCGGCCGCTCGCGGGCAAGACGGTGGCGCTCTGCTTCATGAACCCGTCGCTCCGGACGCAGGTCTCCTTCGAGGCGGCCGCGGCGTCTCTAGGCGCGCACCCGATCACGCTATTTATCGGACAGGGCACGTACGCGCTCGAGCACCGGGAGGGCGTCGTGATGGACGGTGCCGCCGCCGAGCACGTGAAGGAGGCGGTGCCCGTGCTCTCGCGGATGTGCGACCTCCTCGCCCTGCGGTGCTTCCCCGAGGGGAAGAACTGGGCCGAGGACAAAAAGGACCCGCTTCTCGCCGCGTTCCGGAAGTACGCGACCGTCCCGGTCGTCAGCCTCGAGTCGGCGCTCGGCCATCCGTGCCAGGCGCTCGCCGATCTCATGACCATCAAGGAACGGATGAACCCGAAGGGCAAGAAGTTCCTGCTCGCCTGGGCGCCGCACATCAAGGCATCGCCGCAGGCGGTGCCGAACTCCGCCGCGGAGATGGCCGCCCTCGCCGGCATGGACGTCACGATTTGCCGGCCCGAGGGCTACGACCTCGATGGCGAGGTGATGGCGCGGGTGAAGGCCGCTTGCGCCGCCGCCGGCAGCGAGCTCGTCGTCACCGACGACGAGGACGCGGCCTACGCGGGCGCGAACGTGGTCTACGCCAAGTCCTGGGGCTCGCTCCAAAACTACGGCGTCCCTCCGGCCGCGTCCCTCACGAGCCGGAAGATCACCGAGGCGAAGCTCGCCCAGGGCGACGACGCGATTTTCATGCACTGCCTGCCCGTCCGGCGGGGACTGAAGGTGGAGGACGCGGTGCTCGACGGTCCCCGGTCGGTCGTCATCGACCAGGCGGAGAACCGGCTGCACACCGCGAAAGCCGTATTGCTCGACTTGCTTGCCGCGAATACCCGGGAGGAACTATGTCCGACGTCATCGGCGCACTGAAGCAGGCGATCCCCTACGTCCGGCTGTATAAGGACAAGGTCTTCGTCGTGAAGGCCGGAGGGCGCGTCCTGCAGAAGCGGGAGACCCTCGAGGCGCTCGTCGAGGAAGTATGCCTGCTCCATCAGGTGGGCGTCGAGATCGTGCTCGTGCACGGCGGCGGCCCGCAGGCGACCGAGCTCTCCAAGCGGCTCGGCCTCGAGACGACGATCGTCGCGGGACGGCGGGTGACCGACGCGCAGACGCTCGAGGTCGCGAAGATGGTCTACGCGGGCTCGCTCTCGGTGGACATCCTCTCGGCCTTCCGCCTCCACCAGACGCCGGCCGTCGGGGTGTCGGGCGTCGACGGCAAGCTCCTCACGGCGAAGCGGCGGCACAAGAAGCTGATCGAGCCCTTCCCCGGCGCGCCGGCGGTCGAGGTCGACTTCGGCTTCGTGGGCGACATCGAGTCCGTGGACCCGCAGGTGCTCAACCACATCCTCCAGGGCGACGCGGTGCCGGTCATCTCGCCCTTGGCCTGCGACGAGCAGGGCACGGTCTTCAACATCAACGCCGACTCCATCGCCGAGGCGGTGGCGCGGGCGCTCAAGGCCGAGAAGCTCATCGTCATGACGGACACCGACGGCATCCTGAAGGACCCGAAGGACCCGTTCAGCCTCGTCTCCTACGCGGACATCGCGGAGGTCGAGCAGCTCAAGGCCGACGGCGCGATCTCGGGCGGCATGCTGCCGAAAGTGGACGGCGCGATGGCCGCGCTCAAGGGCGGCGTGCGGCGCGCGCACATCATCAACGGCACGAGGCCCGGCGCGCTCCTCACCGAGGTGTTCACGAACGCGGGCTGCGGCACGATGCTCGTCGCGAAGAAGGAGTGCGAGCCGGCCGGCATGATCGAGGAGTCGGTGCCCGCGTGAAGACCGCCGCCGAGCTTCTCGAGCAGCTCGTGGCCGTCCCGTCCGAAAGCGGACGGGAGGACGCCGCCTGCGCGTTCGTGGAAGGCGAGCTTTCGGCGCTGGGGCTCGAGCCCGTCCGGGT
>JACRDR010000097.1 GCA_016212845.1 Elusimicrobiota bacterium | reverse complement strand
TCTCGGAAGGAGATCGAGAAGGTCGTTGAGAACGGTGTTATAATGCGGCAAGGGAGTCCTCCGTCGGTAGAAAGTTGCCTAAGCAACAACATTCTACTTCTGGCGAAGGGCTCCCTCTCTATTTAACTGGACACGTGTGGGTCTGTCCCCAAATTGACTCCGTGCGCTTAGTTCGGGCCGGCGGAGGCGAACTTCGGGGCTTCGGCGGGGATGCGGGCCACCGACTGGCGGCCGTAGCGCTCGCGCATCATCGCCACCGCGCGGGAGGGGTCGATGTTGCCGCCGCCGAGGCGGGCGTACGGGTTCTCGCCGGAGAGCGGGCTCGAGCTGTCCTTGAGCAGTCCCTGCACCTGCGCCGGGGTGAGCGTCACGCCCTCGCGCTTCGCCGCGTCGAGGAGCAGCGCCACGACGCCGGCGACGTGCGGCGTCGCCATCGAGGTGCCGCTCATGTACTGGTGGAGCTCGGTGGTCGTCTTGCCCTCGTACTTGCCCTTCGAGTCGTACTTGGCGGCCCAGATGTCGTGGCCGGGAGCCCAGACGGTCGGGATGTCGTAGAGCGTGCGGGAGTCGGGGTCGGTGACGGAGCGGTTGGAGGAAAAAGACGCCTTCCGGCCGAAGAAGTCGGCGGCGCCGACCGTGACCGCGGTGGCCTCGAGGCCGGGGCGGCGCGCCGTCTCGTTGCCCTCGTTGCCGGCGGCGACCACGACGATGACGCCGGCGTCGGCCAGCTCCTTCACCTTGCGGGAGAGGAGGTCGCGGGCCGAGCCGCCGACCGCGGTGTTCGAGTTCGGCAGGCCGAGGCTCATGCTGACCACGTTGATCGGCTCGCCGCGCTGAATGCCGGCGGCGATCGCCTGGTTGTATTTCAGCACGTAGTCGAGGCCGTCGTAGATCGCGGTGATCGTCTGCGTCATGTCGTGCTTGAGCTCCTCGGGGATGTTGTCGGCTTCCTCGTCGAGGACCTTGATGTTGAGGATCTGCGCGTCCGGGGCGATAGAGTGGACCGTCGACGCCACGTGGGAGCCGTGCTCTCCGCGGAAGTCGGGCTCGCCGATCTTATGGACGACGCCGGACTCGGTCTTCGCCTCTTCGGTGTAGCGGTGGCTGGTGAAGTTCGCGGCGTCGGTCACGGCCGAGCCGATGGACGGGTGCTCGCGGTCGATGCCGGTGTCGAGGATGGCGATGCGGATGCCCTTGCCGGACACCTGGCCGCGCCACAGGCGGTCGACTCTAAGCTCCCACAGGGAGCGGCCCATCGGGTACGTGTAGAAGAGCGTGCGCCACTGCCGCTCGGTGAGCGAGGACTCGGGGAGCGACTGGACGATGTGGAAGAGCGACTGCGGGATCAGCGGCTTGCCGTCCGCGTCGAAGGAGAGCGTCTTGAGCTGGCCGAGCTCTTCCTGAAGGCGGGCGAGCGTGCCCTGCTTCACGGTCTTGAGCTCCGGGGTGTCCTCGGGCAGGGCCTGCGCGGCCAAGAGCAGCGTGTCGATCAGCGCGCGGCGCTCCGCGATCGCGGTTTCGAGCGCCTTGGGATCGGTGCCGAGTCCCGCGAAGTCGCGGTCGGCCGGGATGTCCATCGCGAGCACCTGGCGCACGCGATTGCGGATCGCGTCGCGCTGCTCCGGGAAGGCCTGGGTCGAGGGCTTCGCGTCGGCCGCGGCCAGATCCTTAAGGAGGGAGAGGAGGACGTAGAGCTTCTTCTTGGAAATCTCCCGCACCTGGGCGTCGGAGAGCGGCTGGAGCGAGTCGAAGAGCGCGCGGCCGACCGGAGTCGGGGACGAGGGGGCGGTGTCGTAGAGCTCGACGCGGATCGGCTTGCCGGCGGCGTCGGCCGGGTCGATCATGAAGACGGCCGGCGGGAGGCCGCGGTTCTGCAGGTAATGGACCGCCGCGACGGAGTCGGGGCCCGGGGCCGCGGACTTCTTGCCGCCGCCGACGAGCTTCGAAAGCAGATCGGGATCGAGGGGGAACGGGAAGGGAAACGGCATCTCCGGAACATCCGGCGGAGTTTGGGCTCTCGACGCCGCGGGCAGGGCGAGGAGCGCGGCGACGGCGAGCAGGGAGAGGTGCCGGGTATTCATCAGGGGTGTAGGTCCTCCGGTATCCGCAGAATAGCCTAGAGGGCCTATATTCCCAAGGGCCGGATGGGCCCGTCCGAATCGGGACTTAGGGCCTAGATTGTGCGAGATAGGCCGGAGGGCCTACGCGGCGGGGAGCCGGGAGGCTCAGTACGGCTCGAAGGGGTCGTGGCCGAAGCGCCGCCGCGTGATGTAGTCGTGGCGGTTGCCCCAAGGCCGGCCGAAGGAGGAAGACGACGACGAGACTTCCTTGTACGCGATGTCGGGCGCGGGGCCCGTGATCGCGGGAGCCGCGGGCGCGCCGACGCCGGAGTCGCGGCGCGAGAAGGCGATCGCCCAGATCGCGGCGGCGGTCTCGAGCGCGTTTTTCGAGGTCAGCATCTCCTCGAGCTTGGACGGCAGGGCGTTGCCCTGCGCGTCGGCGCGGGGCTTCGTGAGCTCGCCGAGCTTGTGGTGGCGCGCCATGATGCGGCCCCAGGCGACCGGGGTGCGGAATCTCGGCTGCTCGTAGACCGGCTGCACGCCGCTGTCGGAGGACTTGAGCACCGCCTCGAGGGTCGAAAGCGCGTCCGGCGTGCCGGCCTCCTCTAGGCCGTGCATCACGCCCATGAGGATCGCCCAGTCGTCGGAGTTCGTGTAGTCGGTGAGCGAGTGCTTGTCGAGGTCCTTCTTGAGGCGGTCGTCGATCGCGCCGAGCAGGCCGAGCCGCGCGGCGACGTCGGCCCAGGCTTTCGCGGCGGAGTAAAGAGTGACGCGGTCGCAGTCGAGCTTCTGCCGGAGCGCCTCGCTCAGGGCGTTCAGATCGTCGATGGACGCGTCCGGTTTGGCGCCCACGTGCTCGAAGATCGCCCTCTGTTCCCCCGCGCTCAATTTCTTCCACGCGGTCTTGTCGTAGCCGGAG
>JACRDR010000103.1 GCA_016212845.1 Elusimicrobiota bacterium | reverse complement strand
GAGCGCGTCGACGTCGAGCCGGCCGGGATCGTCGTGCGCGACGCCGTGGAGCGGGGCAACCACGTCCGTTCGCGAGGCGAGGACGTCCGGGCCGGGCAGCCTCTCCTGCGGCCGGGCCAGGTCCTGCGGCCCTGCGAGATCGGCCTCCTCGCCGCCCAAGGATTTTCGGACGTCTCCGTCGTGCGGCTGCCCCGGACGGCGGTGCTCGCGACCGGAGACGAGCTCTCGAGCGGCGCGCTCGGCCCCGGCCGCATCCGCAACTCGAACGGCCCCGCCCTGGCGGCCGCGGTGGAGCGCTGGGGCCTGCCGGTCGCCGATCGCGGCGTCGCGGGCGACGCCGTGCCGGCGGTGCGGCGCGCGGTGGAAGAGGCCGCCGGCGGCGCCGACGTGCTTCTCGTCACGGGCGGCGTCTCCGTCGGCGACCTGGACTGCACGCGCGCGGCGCTCGGCGAGGCCGGCTTCGAGGAACGCTTCTGGAAGGTCGCGATCAAGCCGGGCAAGCCGCTCTTTTTCGCGACGCGCGGAGAGACGCTCGCGTTCGGGCTGCCCGGCAATCCGGTCGCCGCCTTGCTGTGCTTGGAAGAGTTCGTGCGGCCCGCGCTCGAGGGCCTGCAGGGGCTGAGCCTGCGCTATCCGGCGTATCATCTTCGCGGGCGGGCGCTCAACGATTACCCCGCCGACCCCGGCCGCCGGCGGTACCTTTTCTGCCGGGCGCGCGAGGAAGGCGGCGGCTTCGCCCTCGAGATCATCCGGCCCCAGGGCTCCGCCCGTCTCGGGATGGCGTGCCGCGCCGACGCGCTCGCGGTGGCCGAAGGCGGCCGCGTGCGAAAGGGCGACGAGCTGTCGTTTCGGTGGTTCAAGTGAGCCACGGCTTCTCCACCGCGGTCCTGGCGGGCGGCCTGAGCCGCCGCTTCGGCGCGCCGAAGGCGCTGGCGGACTGGGGCGGCCGAGGCCTCGCCGAGTCGGTCTGCCTCGCGCTCGCTCCCGTCTCGCCCGAGAGGCTCCTCGTCGCGCGGGAGCTCGGCGCCTTCGAGGGCGCCGAAAAGGACGGCCTGCGTCTCGTGCCCGACCTTTTCGAGTCCGCGCACCCGATGGGCGGCATCGCGACCGCGCTCCGGGCGTCGCTTTCGCCGTGGTGCTTCGTGGCCGCCTGCGACATGCCATTTTTGAACGCCGACCTCGTGCGGGCGCTGTGGCACCGCCGCGGTCCGGGAGCGGCGATCGTGCCGGTCTGGGCCGGACGCGCGCAGGGACTCTGCGCGTTCTACCGGCGCGACGCGCTGCCCGTGCTGGAGGGCCGGATCGCGCGAGGCGAGCTGCGGCTCTCCGAGGCGATCGAGGCGCTGGCGCCCTCGAAGGTCGACGGCGCGTCCCTCGATCCGAGCGGCCGCGCCTTCCTCGATATCGACACGCCCGAGGACTACCGGCTTCTGAAGGCGCTCCCGTGCTGACCGACCCGTTCGGGCGGAGCATCGACTACCTCCGTCTGTCGATCACCGACCAGTGCAATCTCCGGTGCGCCTATTGCCTGCCCGCCGGACACCTTCCGTTCGCGGCGCGCTCCTCCAGGCTCACGCCCGGCGAGATCGAGCGTCTCGCGGCCTGCTTCGTCGCGCTGGGCGTGCGCCGCGTGCGGCTGACCGGCGGCGAGCCGCTCGTGCGGGAGGACCTGGAGGAGATCGTCGAGCGCCTTGCGCGCGCGGGCGTGGCGGACCTTTCCTTGAGCACCAACGGCATCGGCCTGGCGCGCCGCGCGGCGGGGCTTCGGAAGGCGGGCCTGCGACGGGTCAACGTGAGCCTCGATTCGCTCGATCCCGCGCGCTTCGCGGAGCTCACCCGGCACGGACGGCTCTCGGACGTTCTGGCCGGCGTCGAAGCGGCGCTGTCGGCCGGGCTCGAGCCGGTGAAGCTCAACGTCGTGGTGGTGCGCGGCGTCAACGACGGCGAGCTCGCGGCGTTCGCGGAGCTTTCGCGCGATCGGCCGTTCCACGTGCGCTTCATCGAGCTCATGCCCATGGGCGTCTCGGGCTTCTACGCGCCGGAGCGCCGCGTGCCTTTGCCGGAAATGCGGCTGAAGACGGGCGCGCTCGAAGCCGCGGGCGATTCGAGGCCGGAGGGCGGCGGTCCGGCCGCCTACTACCGTTTGCCCGGCGCCGTGGGCACCGTCGGATTCATCGCCGCGCTTTCGTGCTCGTTTTGCGCCGGCTGCAACCGGATGCGGCTCACCTCGCGCGGCGTGCTGGTGCCCTGCCTCGACGGCGAAGAGGGCCTCGACTTGGCGGCCCTGGTGCGGGGAGGCGCCTCCCCGGACGAGGTCCGGGACCTCATCGTTTCCGCGGTCGGGGCCAAGCCGGCGGCCCACGCGATGCTGGGGCGCTCCGAGGGCGGCGGCCGGACGATGTGCCACGTCGGCGGCTGACGGCGACTGACTTAAGTCACCTAGCGTGCTGCAAGGTCCTTCCTTATACTAGGGGGCGTATGGCGACGAAGATCCTGGTGGTCGAGGACGACCCGGAGTTCCTGCACCTCATGCAGGTGATCCTGGAGCAGGCGGGCTATCTTCCGGCGCTGGCGACCTCCGCCTCGGCGGCGCTGCGCTGGCTCGAGGACCCCGGGGCCCGGCCCGACATCGTCCTTCTCGACATCGGCCTGCCCGACAAAAACATGGACGGCCTCGATCTGTGCCGGGCGCTCAAGCGCAACCCGGCCACGCACCGGCTGCCGATCGTCATCCTCACCGCCCACGCCGAGAACGGGATGCGCGTAAAGGCGGCGCTCAGCTCCGCGGACCTCGTCTTGAACAAGCCGATCAAGCAGGACGAGCTTCTTCAGGCGCTCGACGCGATGATGAAGGTTCAGCGCGCGGAGCGGCGCGGCATCCTCCACCGGGCGGGTCTCGAGCTCGATCCCGACAAGGCGACCGTCTTCTGGAACGGCAACACGATCCGCGACCTGGGGCCGCGGCTTTTCGACGTGCTCTACCTGCTGGTCGAACACTCGCCGCACCCGATCACCTGCCGGCGGATCATGTCATCCTTGCGGCTCGAGACCCGCGACTCGGAAGTCTACGTGCTGGTCAGCCGCCTGCGCGCGCGGCTCCGCCGGGAGTTCGGCGTCGATTTCGTCGCCACCGTGCCCAACAAGGGCTACCGCCTGGACGTGCCCGTGCCCGCGCCGGCCGGTCCGCCCTGATTGCATAGGCTTGCTCCCGCCTCCGCGCCTCTTGCCTCGCGCAAGCGGTCTTGCCGCGCCCTCCCCGCCGCGGATTTCGCGGCGAAATTCCGCAGTTCATAAATCGTTTACTCGCTTGCCATCCGCAAGCGATGGCCCCGTTGCCGATCGTTGATACACTATCGTGCATGGGAAATCGCCTCGCCGTTTCGTTGGCGTTGTCGCTTGCCCTGCTCAACGCGGCGCCGGGGGATCTGGGAACCTCCGTCGTGCGGCCTTTGGGCCTTCCGGCGAAGTGGGAAGCCGAGCCGCTGGGCTGGGTGCGGGTGACGCAGTACACTCACGTCGAAACGAACTCGCGGCTGACCTCTTCCGGCTACGTGCTGAAGGACCGCGACGAAGGCCTCGTCTGCGCGATCTCGCGCGACTGGTGGCGGTCGCGCGTGAAGCCGGGCGACCTCGTCTGGGTGACGGGCTTCGCGCAGCCGTGCGCGGCGCTCGACACCATGGCGACGCACAACCCGAAGGGCCTCGCGCAGACGCGCTGGATCGACATCTACGTGAAGGATCCCGTGCGCGGCCTGGCCTTCGGCATCAAGCACTCGAGCGCCTACATCGTCCATCCCGTCGGGACCGCCTTCCGCCGCGTCCGCACGACGGCGGCGGCCCGCCGCCTGAAGGCGGATTGTATAATGACGTCGAATGGCGGCTCCGCGACTCGGCGTGCATCTGACGGTCGGCAAGGGCCTCGAGCAGGCCCTGGCGGACGCGCGCCGTCTTAAGATCCGCGCGGCGCAGATCTTCTCGAAGAGCCCGCGCATGTGGGCGGCGGGAACGCTCGACCGCGAGAAGCTCGCGCGATTTGACGCGGAGCGCCGCGCCGCCGGCATCGATACGCTCGCGGTCCACGCCTCCTATCTCCTGAACCTGGCCTCGCCCGCGCCGGAGCTGCTCGCCAAGTCGATCGACGGGCTCGTCGTGGAGCTCGAGCGCGCGCAGGCTTACGGCGCGGAATACCTCGTCCTGCATACCGGCAGTTCGTCCTCGGAGCTCGATCGAAAGGCGGTGATCGACCGCGCGACGAAATCCATCCGCTTCGCGCTCAAGCGCGCGAAGGCGCCGGGCGTCACGCTCCTTCTGGAGAACGCCGCCGCCGAACGCGGCGAGGTGGGCGGGGGCTTGGCGGAATTGGGCGAGCTCATTCGCCGCATCGACGCGCCCGAGCGCGTGGCCGCGTGCCTCGACACCTGCCACGCGTTCCAGGCGGGCTACGACTTGCGCGAGAAGAAGGCGGTCGACGCCTTCGCCAAGGACGTCGAGAAGGCGATCGGCCTGGGCGCGGTGAAGCTCTTTCACGCCAACGACTCGAAGAAGGAGCTCGGCGGCGGGCTCGACCGCCATCAGCACATCGGTCAGGGCTTCATCGGCGCGGGCGGATTCAAGGCGCTGCTTCGCCACGCGGCGTTTCGCGACAAGCCGTTCGTGCTCGAGACGCCGAAAGACGACGTCGCCGCCGACCGCCGGAACATGGACGCCCTGCGGGAGCTCGCCGGCTAAGGCCGGCCGCGCTTGCGAATTACGGGCTGCCAGGACGCCCGTCCCGGGAACGGCATCGCGTCGATCTCGGAGACGAAACGCTCGTGGGTCCCGTCGGCGTTCATGACCCAAAGCTCGTTGCGCTGATGGCTCCGGCCGGTGCTAAATAGGATTTTCGTCCCGTCGGGCGACCACGACGGGTCGTCGTTGTTGCCGTGCGTGGGGTCTTCGGTGAGCTGGCGGCTGTCCGTGCCGTCGGCGCGCATGGTCCATACCTGCCCGTAGCGCGTCTCGATGCCCGACCAAAACGCGATGCGATCGTCGACGGGCGACCACGAGGGGGCGTTGGCGTCGTAGGCGGTCTCCAGGACCGTCTTCGTTCCGTCGGTCTCGACGCGCACGTTCGTGCGCTTCTCGGAAGTCAGGAGGCGCTCGCCGCTGCCGTCGGCGTTGATGACGCCGATCTGCGGCTGCGGGTCGTTCGGGTCGCCGGGATTGCCGATCAGGACATAGGCCAATCGCTTTCCATCGGGCGACCAGGAGGGACGAGCCTTCGTCGTCTTGCCGCGGGAGAGCGCCCGGCGCTCGCTGCCGTCGGCG
>JACRDR010000102.1 GCA_016212845.1 Elusimicrobiota bacterium | reverse complement strand
GCGTCGGGTTTGAGCGGGAGGACCTTCTCGAGCGCCCCAATGATGTCGGCGAACTCGCGCTCGAAGATCAGCACGTTGAACGCGACGTTCACCTTGACCCCATAGAGGTGGCACGTCTCGATGAGGTCCCGCAGCTCCTCGATCGGCAGGTCGGCGGTGCGTCCGCGCGCGTTGAAGCCGGGAAAGCCGACGTAGATCGCGTCGGCGCCGTTGTGGATCGCGGCCAGGGCCATCGCCCGGTCGCCGACGGGGAGGAGGAGTTCGGGTTTGCCCGTGCTCACCCCTATATCTTACCCTTCCCCGAGATGAGCTGGAACCCCTTCGATGATCGCCGCGCCAGGTCCCTCTTCGCGATCGCGGTCGCGGGGCTCGCGGGTCTGGCCGGCGTGGAGGCGTGGCGGCTGTCGTCCGACGCCGGCTCGGCGCCTCCCGCGGAGGGAACCCGTGTGCCGGATCCTCCCGTCGAAACGGTCCGTCTCCCCGTCGACTCCCCCGTCCGGCCCGAGCCGCGTCCGCGCCTTCCTCCGGTGAAATCGCTCGCCCCCGCGCCGCCTCTCGGAGGGAAGGACGACTTCGCATGGCTGGCGGCTCTCGGTTCCGAGCGGATGAAAGCGCTCGAAACGCGCGCCGAACGCGACGGCCTGTGGGGTTCGTGCCTGGCGCTCGGCTTCTATAAGGAATGCCGCCGGGCTTGCGAGGCGGACCCGAAGGGCGCGTGCGTGCCGAAGTCCGAACGGGACGCGTGCCTCGACTGGCGCGAAGACGAGCGCGCCTGCGCCGCCTACCGTTAGGGCCGGCATTTCGTCTCGCCTTCGCACACCGACGCCGGGTCGACGACCTCGTGCGCCTCGGCCCAGGCGTCGTCCCATCGCGACAGCTCCTCGGGCGTCGCGTCCTCGGGCGGGATGCCGCCCCGGAAGGGGCCGGCGAGCCGCTCCTCGATGAGCTCGTCGTCGAGCCCTTGGTCGCGGAGCTTTTGCGCTTCCTCTCCCCAGTAAATCGCGCCCGCCTTCTCGGGGAGGCGATGTAGATGGCGGGCGTAGAGCGAGCAGACGACGGGGTCGGCGCTGCAGTTTCGGGCCAGCGCGGTAAGTTCGTCGTCGGACAAGGGAGACTCCGGGCCGCACAGCGCGGGAAGGGAGCGGCAGACGCGCGCCGCGGTCGCGGTGGAGCCGGAGGACCGGGCGGCTCTCGACGCGGCGGGCGGAGTCGCGAACGATGACGCCTCCGCGGCGCGAGGAAACGCGGCGCCGGGTTCGGGGGCGGCGATCGCGATCGCGGCTCCGGCGTTCGACGCGGGCGCGGCGGACGCGGGGAGGCTTCGGGGCGAGGAGTACGGAGAGGTTCGCTGGGCTTTCACGGTGAAGCCTTGCTTGCGATGGGGTATCGATGGGCGGGTTGAGGCGGCGAAAGAGGGCGGGGTTGCCGAAGCGCGTGGGGCGGCTTGGGGGGAGACGTACGAGGGAGAAACGCCTTGGGGGGACGTGCTTCCCGGGAGGACGCCTGGGGACAGACCCCGAACTTCAGTTTCCGACGGAGGAAACTGAAGTTCGGGGTCAGTTCCCCTCGTGTCAGTCCCCTTGGCAGTCCCCCGGGCATACTCCTGCAGCGCCGTCGCCAGCCCCAGGCTCGATCGCAGCGCTCCCGGTCCGCGACGCTCCCGGAGCGCGCCGCGCGTGCCGGCGGGCCGAGGCATCGCGCCGAGGATTCGCGTGAGCCCTTCCCTCCCGGCGAAGAGCCGGTTCGGCGTCCTGGCCGCGAAACTCGCCGCCGGAGCCGGCTCCTTCCCCGCGGGGATTTCCGGCCGCCGGGCGAACAGCGCGCCTCCTTCGCGCCCGCCCGGTCCCCAGCACAGCAGCACGGCGGCGAATCCGGCGAGCGTCCCGAGTCCGAGCCAGTGCCACGCCGGAGTCTCGTGCGACGCTCGCGACGGCGAGGGCATCAGCATCTCCGTTCTCCCTTACCGCCGCGCGACGACGTCGGACGGGCTCAGGCACGCTCCGTACAGCGTCGGGTTCGCAGATTCGCAGCCGGCGCCCGGCTTTCCGCACCAGGAGCCGCAACCGCCCCCGATCGTGCACTCCGCCTCGCCGCCCAGACGCCCGATCACCGAGGCCTCGCACAGCGCCTTATTGTCGGACGCGAAGCCGTAGAGCTGCGAGGCTACGGGAGACTCGTTCGAGAACGCTTGGCTGATCGCCATGGCCGCCGGCCGGGACGAGCCGTCGGCACGCACGACGGAGAAGGCGAGCGGCTCCTCCCGCTGCGCGAGCAGCCAGAACATCGAGCCGACGTCTTTCTTGCGGAGCGTCAAGTACGCCAACGCATAGAGTTTCGCCTGCTCCTCCTCGCTCACCTGGCCGGGAGCGTCGAAGCCGAATTCACCGACGATGACCGGCAGCGGGGAAACCTCTTTCGTCACGCGCTCGAGCCCCGCCTCCAGGTCGGATTTCCCGCTGAAATACAGGTGCGGGCTGGCGAAGGACGAGAAGAGATTCCACGTCGACTGGTAGGCAGGATATGCCTCGCCCACCGTGGTCGCCGCCCGAGGATCCGCGGCGCGGACCAGGCGGTACATCTCGACGACCGCCTGGATCACGGTCGCGTGCTTGCAGCCGCGGCGGTCGGAGAGAGGATCGCTCTGCAGATCCCAACCCAGCAATGCGGGATGTCCCTTAGCGGCGTCGACCACGGTCTGAGCCGCCTCGCGGACGTCGGTGAACGAGGCTTTGTCGCCGCACGGCTCGTCGTATCCCTTATAGCCGTCAAGCACGAGAAGGACCCGCGCCTGGGTGTCGCGCGCCTGGTCGAGGATCGCGAGCGTCTCCTCGGCGAGCCGCCCCGCGGACGCGACGCCATTCGCGGCGAGGTTCAGCGGGACGCGCACGCGGTACGCGTTGACGTGCAGCCCGGCCGCGGTCTGGAGCAGTTCCGTCATCGCGCCCGCAGGCATCTCCTGGAGGTTGGCGCCGCGAAGCCCCGCGAAGCCCAGACCCGCCGGAGCGGTCTCGGGCGCGACGGCGAACCCGGACTCGGCGAGCTCCGGCCGCAGGAGCGACGCGCACGCGCCGCCTTGAGGCTTACCGAGACATTCCTGGCTCCGGGCGAACGAGGCCGCCACCTGTTCCCGCGAGGCGCCTTCGTCGAGCCGGCCGAGCCAGTAGCGGAGGCCGTCCGCGTCGGGCTCTCGGCCGAGGAGACCGCCGTAGAGCGTTTTCGTCAGCCACGTCCGGGAGTCGGGCTGCTCCTTGAGCAGCTCGTCCGAGGCGGCGAAGGCGATCGCGACGCTGCGGAGTTCGGACGCGTCCGCGGCCCAGTAAGCGAAGCCCGCGGAGTCGGGCTCGCGGTGGAGTAGTTGAGCGTACAGGCTCGAGATGACCCGCGTCGCCCCGGCGTTTTCGTTCGGTCCCGGCGCTCCCGGGCCCTCGTCCGCCCACGTTCCGCACGGCGCCGCCAGGATGGCCGCGGCCAGAATCATCGCCCCGATTTTCATGTTCTCCTCCATGCCTTGAGGATGGCCGGGAAAGGCGAATTCCTCCCGCGTAAGCGTTCCGTATTAAATAACGCTTAAATAAACGTCACTTTTAGAGGCGGCTTCGGTCGTCCTAAATCCGTTTTAATTCCTTCCATTTGATAGAATGCCGCCGTGGCGAACGCCCCGACCGTACTCCTCGTCGAGGACGACCGCGTTTCCCGCTCGGCGACCGAGACCGTGCTCCTCGGCGCGGGGCTGAGCGTCGTCCTCGCCGACACCGTGGAGTCCGGCTGGCAGCTCTTTCTGGCGCATAAGCCCACGGTCGCGATCCTCGACGTCTCGCTTCCCGACGGCAGCGGCATCGACTTGTGCCGCCGCATCCGCGAGCACAAGACGCTCGGCGGGACCGCGGTGATCATGCTCACGGGCCAGTCGGGCATCGAGTCCAAGCGCGGCGGCTTCGACGCGGGCGCGGATCAGTATTTGGTGAAGCCCGTGCCGCCGGAGGAACTCGCGCTTTGGGCCCGCGCTTTGCTTCGCCGCCTGGCGATCGACCAAGGGGAAAGCGACGTCGTCGTCGCGGGCGACTGCGAGATCGACGTGAACGCCCACGCCGTGCGCTGGCAGGGCTCCGCGTGCCCGCGTCTCACGCTCAAGGAGTTCGACCTCCTCTACTTTCTCGTCACCAAGCGCCCTCGCGTGTACACCCGGGCGCAGATCCTCAAGCAGGTCTGGGACACGATCACGGTGGACCAGGTCGTCGACGCGCACATCCACAACCTGCGCAAGAAGCTGCCGCCTCCGCTGGCCGCTAGGTTGCAGAACATCCCGGGAAAGGGCTTTCGCTTCATCGAGTGAAGCTGACGGCGAAGATCGGCCTGTTCTTGGCGGCCGCGATCGGCGCGAGCCTCTGCGCCGCGCTCCTCGTCGTCATCGCGCACGATGCGCGCCGCCAGGCCGGCCGGGTCGATGCCGACATCCGCTCCGCGCTCCGGGCGCTCGCGTCCCGCTGTCAGCTGCCGAAGGACGCCAAGTCGCGCGAGCGCTGCTCCGAGGCTCTCGCTTTCGTCCGGACCGTCGCGTACCCCGAAGCGTTCTCGCGCGCCGTCCTCCTAGACGAGCGCGGCGGATTGCTCGTCGACTCCGAAGCGGAGCGCGGCGGCGCCGGGCAATCCCTGCCCGCCTTCGCCGCCCAATCCTACCGCGCCGCGCTCGCGGCGGCGGAGGGCGGGCGGCCCGTGCGGGGCTATCCGCTCGGCGCCGAGCGCGTCGACGTCTTCGTCGAGCCGCTCGTCGGCTCCTCCGGACGCGTCGGCACGTGGCTCGCGGCCTACCGCAGCGACGCGTTGGAGGCGGCGCGCTCCTTGGGCCAGGACACGCGGTGGCGGATCGCGGAGGCCTTGGTCCTGAGCGCCTGCGTCGCCGTGATCGCGTCGATCGTCCTCGTCTATTTCTTCGTGGCTCCGCTCGAGCCGATCCTGCGCGCGTCCAGGCGCGTGGCGAAGGGCGACCTTTCGCAGCGCATCCCGGTCGAGCGCTCCGACGAGCTCGGGGAGCTCGCCGCCGAGTTCAACCGGATGACCGACAGCCTGGCCGAACTCGACGAGATGAAGGACACGTTCATCGCGCAGGTGACGCACGACCTTCGCGCGCCGCTCTCCGGCCTCATCGCTCACGCGCAGGCCTTGTCCGGCGGCCACGCGGGCCCCGTTTCCGAGAAGCAGCGCGAGGGGTTGGGCGCCATCCAAGAGAGCGCCAAAGCCCTGGGCTCGCTCGTCGACGACATCCTGGATTTGACCCGTCTCGAGGCCGGCCGCACGGAGTTCGACCCGGCCGCGCTCGAACTCGAGAGCGAGCTCGACGGCGTGCGCAAGCTGCTGCAGGCGCGCGCGAACGAGTTCCAGATCGCGCTGAGCGCGTCCGTCGAGAAGGGCGCGGCTTTCGCGCTCGCGGACGCCCAGGCCTTCAGGCGCGTGCTCACGAACCTCGTCTCCAACGCCCTCAAGTTCACGCCGCCCGGCGGCACGGTGAAGATGACGGCCCGGGCCGAAGGCGCGAACGAGGTCGTGGTGTCCGTCTCGGACACGGGCTACGGCATCCCGCCGGCCCGCGTCGCCTCCCTGTTCGCGAAGTTCTCGCAGGTGCCCGAGACCCGGACCCGCGCCCGCGGGGGAAGCGGCACGGGGCTCGGCCTCGCGATCTGCAAGCGCATCGTCGAAGGCCACGGCGGCCGCATCTGGGTCGAGAGCAAATACGGCCACGGCTCGACGTTCTCGTTCTCGGTGCCGGCGGCGCCCCAACATGCCTGAGCTCAACCCTCCGCCGGAACCCCGCGACACGCCCGGCGGCGAGCGCCGGATCGGCGCCGCGGTCGCGGCCGTGCTCGCCGCCGGCGCGCTGTACTTATGGAAGTCCCCGGCGGGCCGCGAGGATGAGCTGCGTCCCTCGACGGGCGTCGTGTCGATTCCCGAGCCCGCGGCGACGCCCGCGACCTCGCTGACGCCCCCCGAGAAGGGAGATGAAGGAGCCTACGAGGACGGGGAGCTGACCTATCCGGGCCTCCTGAGCGCGCTGCAGCGCGCCGCCCGGACCGGCGAGGAGCGCAAGAGCGTGCGCCGGCTGCAGACCTACTTCAAGTCGCATCATCACACCGATGAGCTCGTGAAGGAGTTCGAGCGCCGCGCGGCCGACGGGAAGAAGCCGAAGCCCAAGGCCTCCGAGTTCCTCAAGCGCCTGGGCTCCGTGCCGGGGGCCGCGCAGGGCATCGAGTCGTTCTTGAGTTCGCCGGGAACCGGCGCGCTGGTCGTGCGCGCGCTCGCGCAGCCGGGCGTGCGCGACGCGCTGCGCGCGGCGGCGGGGGAGCCTTCCTCGGCGCCGACGCCTTCTCCGGGCCGCCCGAGCTTTTCGGCCGGCGACCTGGTGCTGCTCAAGCGCGTCTTCCCGAACGTTCCGATTTTCGACGCGATGGCCGGCGGCGCGCGGCCTTCCGGCGGCGGCTGGGGTCCGATCGAATTCCCCGCGGGAGGAGGCGGGAAGACGGGGGAGACGGGTTCTCCCGGCGCGCCGAGCCCCTCGCCTTCGCTCGTGCCCGTCCCGCCGACGGGTCCGACGAAGGTCGTCGGCGAGTACCGGCCCGGCCGCGAACCGCAGGATCCGACGAATCCGACGCCCTCGCCCTCTCCGATTC
>JACRDR010000094.1 GCA_016212845.1 Elusimicrobiota bacterium | reverse complement strand
GAGGCGCAGAAGGCGCTGCGCGAGCAGCCCGACGCCGACCTCAAGGCGCTGTATCGCGTCGTCGACGACATGATGGCGACGATCCGCAACAAGGGGTACGACCCGTTCCTGCTGCTGCCGAAGCTCGGCACCGGCTTCGATCCGCATCTCGCGCACGCGGTGAACGTCGGCATCCTCTCCTGCGCGCTCGGCGACATGCACGGGCTGAACTCCGGCCAGATCAATACGTTGTGCACGATGGCCTACCTCCACGACCTCGGCCGGCTCATCATCCCGGCCGAGTGGGCGCACGAGCACATCCCGCTCGCCGCCGAGGAGAAGGCGGTCATCCGGCAGCACGGCGACTGGGGCTTCCTGCTGCTGGCCCGCCACGAAGGCATCCCGCCGCAGCTCGCGGTGCTGGCGGACAAGCATCACGACGGCCCGGAGGGCTCCGAGGCCTACAAGCCCGACGTCTATCACAAGATCCTCGCGGTCGCCGACGCCTACGACCTCGCGATGGCCGGCGACACCTACTATTGGAAGAAGAGCCAGCCGGATCGCGTCCTGCACATGCTCCTCAACCGAGCGGGCTCGCGGTTCGACCCGGCGGTGCTGAAGCTCCTGGTCAACTGCGTGGGCTACTGGCCGGTGGGCAGCATGGTCGAGCTCGACGACGGGCAGCAGGCGATCGTGGTGCGGCCTAATCCGTCGAACCCGGGACGTCCCCGCGTGTGGCTGTTCAACGCGGAGGCGCCGCCGCCCCCGCCTCCCGCCGAAGGCGCGGCGCCCGAGGCCCCGCCCGAGGAACCGCCGCCGGCGCTCTGCGACCTGGCCGAACTCGAGGAAGGCGGCCTGAAGTTCAAGCGGTCCATCCGGCGCACGCTGACTCCCCCGCCCGGCTTCGACCTGCGCGCCCTCCTCGACCGCAAGAAGGAATACCTTCTGAGCTACTCGCTGTAATTAGTAACCTTCGCTCCATGAGACGGGCCGCCGCCGGTCTGCTGCTTCTCGCCGCCGCCGCCGTCTACGCGAGCTGCATCGACTATTTCTTTTTCGGCCGCGTGGGCGACGACGCTCGTCATTGGCTCGCGGCGCTCAGCGTTCTCCAGGGCCGCTACGTCGATCTCGCGCACCCCGACCTGCACGCCCTGGGCATCCCGCCGCCCGGCTACCCGCTTCTGCTGCTGCCGGCGGCCGCGCTCGGCTCTATCCGGCTCGCGCAGTGGATGAACGTATTCTTCCTCGTCGGCGGCACGGCGCTCGTCCTGCGCCTGTTCCGCAAAGAGCCGGCCCTGGGCTTCGCGGCGGCGGCGCTGTGCGCGCTCAACCCGCTCACCGCGCTGCAGGCGAGCCCCCTCATGGCCGACCCCGCGTTCTTCGCGTTCTCCATCGCGGCGCTGGCCGTCACCGCCGGGCTGCTCGAGAACCCGGAGCACGGCGAACGCCGAGCGTACGCCGCGGCGCTCCTGGCGGCGGCCTGCTCGTGGATCCGCCCGCAGGGCATGACGGTGTTCGGCGCGTGCGCGGTCGCGCTGCTCGAGTCCAAGGCGACCCGCCGCCTCGGGTGGCGCTACGCCGCCCTCGGCCTGCCGCTGGGGCTCTTCCCCCATCTCTGGATCATCGTGCGAGCGGACCCCACGACCACCTACTTCACCCATCTCACCACGACGACCTGGCGCCGCGACAGTCCGGCGGTGGAGGTGCTCAGGACCGTCTGGTCGAACCTGAAGTTCTACGCCTCCGCCGCGACGACCCGCGCGACGCTGTCGTGGGTGGCGCCGGTGCCCGGCGAGAACTCCCCGGCGGCGTTCGCCGTCGAGCTCCTCGGCCTCGGACTGCTCGGGACCCAGCTCAAGCGCGCCTACGAGGAGCGCGGCCTGCCGAGGCTGCTCGCGTACTACCTCCTCTTCTACGTCGGCCTGCACCTGTTCTGGACGAACCAGTTCCGGCGCTACCTCTTCCCCATCCTGCCCGCGCTCTACTGGCTCGCGCTCCGCCCGCTGACGGAGCGTCCCAAGGCGCTCGCCGCGGCCGCGGCCGCTCTTGCCGCCTTTTTTTGCGCCTTCGACGGCGTCCTCGCCTGGCACACCCAGAGCGGGCTCTACTCGCGGCCGCCCGCCGGCACGATCGCGTTCGTGAAGGAACACACGCGCCCCGGCGAGACGATCGCCTCGCGCTACCGCGAGACGTTCGCGTGGCACACGGATCGCTTCGCCGTCGACATCGGCTTCGATCCGGATCCGGACGCCTGGTTCCACGAGCTCACGCGCTACGGCGTCCGATACGTCGTGAACCACCCCGAGGGCGAGACGATGGAGTCCGTGCGCCAGGAGAGACTCAGGGAAAGCGCGCGGCTCGTCGTGGAAAGGCTCTCGGATCCCGAACGCTTCAAGCCGGTCTACCACGCGGACGGAGAGCCGTTCCTCGTCTACGAGCTCAAGAACGGCGACGCCTTCGAACGCGGCTGGGCGCTGCTCGCCGAAGCCCGCCGCTCGATCGACGCCGGGGACCTCCCCGGCGCGCGGGTCGCGCTCGAAGGAGCGCGCCGCACCGGCGCAGCCCTGGTCCGGCTTCCGTTCTACCTTGGGACGACCGAGATGCTGCTCGGCCGCGGCCGCGAGGCGAAGCGTTGGCTCGAGGAAGCGGTTCGGCGCGAGCCCGGTTTCTTGCCCGCCTTGATCAATCTCGACCGAGCCTCGTCGAAAATGCTGAACTAGGCGCGATGACTCTGGACGATCTCAAGGGCAGCTACCAGAGCCCCGACACCGGCAAGGCGGGTACGCGCTACCAGCTCGAACTCGACGGCGCGAACTTCAATCTCATCGCCGCCGCCTGGGCGTTTACGGGCCGCATGATCCCCGGCACCGATAAGCCCATGATCGAGCTCCTCGGCAAGCGCCGACTGGAGGGGAACACGTCGCTCAACGGGGGGGGGCTCACTCTCACCGCGCTCCAGATGACGGACACGCCCGCTCCGGGCCGCGGCGTAACCGGCGCGCCGCCCATCCGCCGGGCCGTCAACGAAACAATTCCCGTCGAAATCCCGCCGGACCCGCCCTTGCGCCTGCGCTTCAAGCTCTACGGAGCCGACGTGCTCGTCGCCCGCCGGTAGAGCAGCCAGTCCCACCCCGACTGATCGAAGTAGCGGTACACCCGGTCGAGCCTGTAATTCACGCCGGTCGTCGCGGTCAGCTCCGCGGGCGGGTCGGACTGATGGCGCTCGCCGTGCCCGATGACCCACTCGGGTTCCGTCTTCGACCAGCGATCGCGCGTCACGTAGCGGAAGGTCTTTTGCGGCACGTACGGCGAGTAGAAGTCGACCATCATCTTGTGAGCGAAGTCGTGGCCGCTGCCGACGGTGACCTCGGCTCCGGGCGTTTCGTCCGCCAGGTGCGCGAGCGCGTCCCGGTAATGCCCTCGGCCGTCGGCCAGGAATCCGCGTACGCGCGCGGCGTTGCCCGCTAGATAGAGCGCGAGCGCGAGCCCGAGCGCCGCTCTTCCGAAGGGCCCGAACCGCCAGGCCGCCGCGCCCGCGCGCGCCCAAAGCGCGGCGCCGAAGGCGAGCGCGAGCAAGAAGTAGCGCGGGAAGAGAAGGCCGGGCGGATGCAAAAGCACGAGCAATCCCGGCGCGAGAAAGACGACGACGGCGAAAAAAGTCCATTCGTCGCGGCCTTGCCGCGCCAGGTCGTAGATCGCCCAGGCCGCGGCCGCGAGACCGAGCGCGCCCGCGGCCCATGCCCACGCGAGCTCCGGCGCCCCGACGGCCAGCGCGAGCGTTTCGCGCAGGACGCGGAGCGTCTCCTGAGGCGCGCCGCCGGCGTGGCCCATCTTGCGCACCTGCACCACATAGAGGAAGGCTCCGGCCGCGAGCGCCGGCGCGTTGAGCCGCAGCCACGGAAGGAACCGGCGCAGCCGCCAAGCCGACCAGAGCGCCAAGCCGGCGTAAGCCTGGACGAACATGAGATGCGATAAGAATCCGAGCCAGACGCAAGACGCCCACGCGGCGTAAGCGGGGCGGGAGCCCGTCTCCAATCGCTCCTCGAGCGCGACGAACGCTCCGAGCGCGAAGGCGAGCATCAGCGGATGCCCGCGCGCCTCCGACGAGTAGAGGATCAGCAGAAAAGAGGAGGCGGCGAGCGCGGCCGCGAGTCCGCCCTCGAGCTCGCCCCACCGGCGGGCGACCCTCCACGCGAGAGCGACCGTCGCGAGCCCCGCCGCGAGCGCCGGGAGACGGTAAACCCCCCACCAGGCGTGCTCGCCCGAGGCGCGCAGCAGCAGCGTGTTCAGGATGTGGTTCG
>JACRDR010000111.1 GCA_016212845.1 Elusimicrobiota bacterium | reverse complement strand
TCAACACCCGCGTGCAGCTCGCGCACGTCGAGCGCGTGCTCAACCGCCGCTGCCTCGACCGCCTGATGCTCTCCGGCGTCACGATCGTCGATCCAAGCCACACCTACGTCGACGCCGACGTCGAGATCGGCCAGGACTCGATCGTCCTTCCCGGCACGATCCTCAAGGGAAAGACGCAGATCGGCAAGGCCTGCCACGTCGGCCCGTTCACCTACATCGAGGACACGACGCTGGGGAACAACTGCGAGGTCCGCAACTCCTACGTCGCCGGCGCCCGCATCCTCGAGAAGACGACGATCGGCCCGTACTCCCACGTCCGGCCCGGCACCGTCGCCGGCCCGCGCGCGCGGATCGGAAACTTCTCCGAGGTGAAGGCTTCCCGCATCGGGTTCGGCTCCAAGATCCCGCATCTCAGCTATATCGGCGACGCGGACATCGCCGAGGACGTCAACGTCGGCGCGGGCACCATCACCTGCAACTACGACGGCGTCGAGAAGCACAAGACGGTGATCGGCGCGAAAGCGTTCATCGGCTCCAACACCAACCTCGTCGCGCCGGTGAAGATCGGCCGCGGCGCGAAGATCGGCGCGGGCTCGACCATCACCGAGGACGTGCCGGAGGGGGCTCTCGCGATCGCGCGGGCCCGCCAGGAGAACAAGACCAAATGAGCTCGGTCATCGCGACCCGGAGGGGTTCCATGGCGGGGAAGACCGCCCAACCTAAGCCCGCCTTGAAGGCCGAAGGCTCCAGACTCTTTCGAAACATGAAGCTGTTCACGGGCAACGCGAACCGGCCTCTGGCCGAGTCGATCGCCCAGTACCTCGGCACGACCCTCGGCAAGAGCCAGGTCGGACGCTTCGCCGACGGCGAGATCAACGTCCACATCCTCGAGAACGTGCGCGGCGCGGACTGCTACGTCATCCAGCCCACGTGCCGCCCCGCCAACGAGAACTTGATGGAGCTCCTCATCATGATGGACGCGCTCCGCCGCGCGTCCGCGGGCCGCATCAACGCGGTCGTCCCGTACTTCGGCTACGCCCGCGCGGACCGCAAGACCGAGCCCCGCGTGCCGATCACGTCCAAGCTGTGCGCGAACCTCATCGTCGCCGCCGGCGCCAACCGCGTCATCACGGTCGACCTGCACGCCGCGCAGATCCAGGGCTTCTTCGACATCCCGGTCGACCACCTCTTCGCCGCGCCGGTCTTCCTCGACTACATCCGCAAGAAGAAGCTCGAGCCCCTGTGCGTCGTCTCGCCGGACGTCGGCGGCGTCGAGCGCGCCCGCGCGTTCGCGAAGCGTCTCAACGCGTCTCTCGTCATCATCGACAAGCGGCGCCCGCGCCAGAACGAGGCCTCGATCTACAACGTCATCGGCGACGTCGCCGGCAAGCACTGCGTCATCCTCGACGACATGATCGACACCGGCGGCACTCTCACGAAGGTTGCCAACGAGATCAAGGCCAAGGGAGCGCTCAAGGTGTACGCGTGCTGCGTGCACGGCGTCCTTTCCGGCAGCGCCCTCGATCTCGTCCTGAAGTCCGAGCTCGAGGAGATGCTCCTCACCGATTCGATCCCGGTCGACGCGTCTAGACCCGGCAAGGTCAAGCTGCTCTCGATCGCACCGCTTTTGGGCGAAGCGATTCGCCGAAATCACGAAGGAGAGTCGATCAGCGAATTGTTCGTCTGATACACAGGAGTCAAGTGCCATGGAGTTGAACCTCGAAGCGACGGTCCGCGAAGGCAAGGGCAGGAAAGGTGACCTCACCAAGCTGCGCGTCGACCGCATGATCCCCGGAGTCGTGTACGGCGGGAAGAAAGACCCCGTCAAAGTCGTGGTCAATGAGAAGGAGCTGATGAAGCTCACCAAGACCGGCGGCGCGAACGCGATCATCCACCTGAAGACCGGCAAGGGCGACGACACCGTCATCCTGAAGGAGCTTCAGCGCCACGTCGTCACCAACCAGCCGATCCACGCGGACTTCCAGCGGATCTCGATGACCACGAAGATCGAGGTCAAGGTCCCGCTGCACGTCGTGGGTGAAGCGCCCGGCGTGAAGACCGGCGGCGGCATCCTCGAGCACGTGCTGCGCGAATTCAAGATCAAAGCGCTGCCCGCCAAGATCCCGCAGAAGATCGACATCGACGTGTCGAACCTGCAGCTCAACATGTCCATCCACGTCAAGGACGTCGTGATCCCGGAAGGGGTCGAGGTCCTGGACGCGGCCGACCACATCGTCGTCAACGTCGTCCAGCCTACGGTGGAAGAAGTCGTCGCTCCCGCCCCGGGCACCGAAGGCGCCGCCCCGGGCACCGAGCCCGAGGTCATCGCCAAGGGCAAGAAGGACGAGGAAGGCGCTCCCGCCGCGGAGAAGGGCAAGGAAGGCGCCAAGCCCGCCGCCGGCGCGAAGGGCGACGAGAAGAAAGCGGAAGCCAAGAAGACATAGGGCCTAGTCGGAAAGCCGTATGGGCATCCGACTCGTGGTGGGTCTGGGCAATCCAGGAAAGGAATATGCCCAGACCCGCCACAACGTCGGGTTTCTCGTGCTGGAAAGGCTTGCCTCCGAGCTAGGGGCGAGCTTCTCGAAGAAGGGGCCGGACGGCGTCGTCGCGGAGGCGCATCGAGACGCGGGCAAGCTCACGCTCGCCTGCCCGATGACCTACATGAACAACTCGGGTGTCTTCGTCCGCTTTCTCGCCGGCTACTCCAACATCCCGCCTACGGACGTCCTCGTCTGCTACGACGACTTCGCGCTGCCGCTCGGCCGCCTGCGCATCCGGCTGAAGGGCTCGGCGGGCGGCCATAACGGGATGCAGTCGATCATCGATCACCTGAAGTCGCCGGAGATTCCCCGGCTGCGCGTCGGGATCGGCGATCCTTCCGGAAAGCCGACGAAGGATTTCGTGCTTTCCGGCTTCGCTCCCGCGGAGCGGCCCATCCTCAAGGACGCGATCGAGAAGGCCGCTTCCGCCATCCTCGACGCGGCCGATCGCGGCGTCGAAGCGGCCATGAATCGCTTTAACGCGGAGCCCGCGTCATGACTCCCTGGCAGAAAGTGTTCTTCGGCTGCGTCTTCTTCGCGATGGGCCTCGGCTACCTGTATCGTCCCGACTTGATCGAGCGCATGAACGCGCTCCTGCGCGAGTTCGTCTTCAACGACGCGCATCTGGCCCTCGAGCGCCGGAAGTGGGGCATGTTCTTTCTGCTTCTGTCCTTCCTGTTCCTCTACATGGGCTACTCCGCGCTGAACCGGGCGGCGTTCCCGTGAGTCTCGCGCTCGACGCCGACCAGCTCCAGGCCGTCGGCGCTCGCACGCTCGACTTCCTCAAGAAAGCCGCGCCCGACGCGCAGGCCGAGATCTACGTCTCGCGCGTGGTCGACCGCGGGCTCGAGCTCCGCGAGGGCAAGCTCGAAACCCTCCACGAGTCGGCCGAGGAGGGCGTCGGCATCCGCATCATCCGCGGCGGCCGGGGCGGCTTCGCCTTCTGCGTGGGCGTCGAGTCCGAGACGATCGAGGCCGCGAGCCGCAGCCTGCTCGAGCAGCTCAAGTTCCTGCCGCCGGACGAGCACAAGGTGCTGCCGGAAAGCGCGCCGGTCAAGATCGACGACGCGATCGCCGGCACGCTCCTCGATGAGACGCTCTTGGACGCCGACGCCGACTCGCGCCTCGAGCGCATGCGCAAGCTCGAATCCGATACCTTGAAGGCCGACAAGCGGGTGAAGCGCGTGCTGCGCGTGGGCTACGGCGAGAGCCGAGGCGCGGTCTCGATCGTGAACACGCGCGGCGTGTCGGCCTTCGAGCAGGGCACGAGCTGCGGCGTCAGCGTCTCGGCGGTCGCCGAGGGCTCGGGCGAGACTCAGGTCGGCTCCGCCGCCTCCTCCGGCCGGCGCTTCACCGATCTCGATTTCGACAAGATCCCTTCCGACGCGGCCTTCCGCACCGTCGCTCTGCTCGACGGGAAGAAGCTCCCGACCGCACGGCGTTCGATCGTCTTCGACCCCTGGGTGGCCCCCGAGCTCCTCGAGCTCATCGCCGGCATGCTGTCCGCCGACTCCGTGCAGCGCGGCCGATCGCTGTTGGCCGGCAAACGGGGCAAGCGCGTGGGCTCGGACCTGGCGACCTTCGTCGACGACCCGCTCCGGCGCGGCGGGCCCGCGAGCGCGTTCTTCGACGGCGAGGGCGTGCCGACCCGCCGCAAGGTGCCGATCGACGGCGGCTGCGTGCGCGACTACTTCTACGACGCCGCGACGGCCCATAAGGAGGGCGTCGAATCGAACGGCTCGGCGGGCCGCGCCTCCTACAAGAGCCTGGCGGGGCCCGGCTCCTCGAACTTCTATCTCGAGCCCGGCACGCTCACCCGCGAGGCGCTCTTCGAGGATACGAAGTCCGGCATTCTCGTCCTCGAACTGATGGGCATGCACACCGCCGATCCGGTGTCCGGCGAATTCTCGGTCGGCCTTTCGGGCGTCGAGATCAAGGACGGCCGGCTCGGCTCCGCGGTGAAGGGAGCGATGCTTTCCGGAAACCTCCTCGACCTCCTCGACCGCCTGGACGCGGTCGCCGACGACCTCTCCTTCTACGGCGCGTGCGCGTCGCCGACCTTCCGCGTGCGGGACTTGACCGTCGCATGAGTCTCGTCGACCCCGAGCTGCTGAAGATCTTGGCCTGCCCGGCCTGTAAGAAGCCGCTGGAAGAGCGCGAGGCTCGGAAACAGCTCGCCTGCCGCGCCTGCGCGAAGGCCTATCCGGTGGACGACGGGATCCCGATCCTGCTCGTCGATCGCGCCGTCGCTATCTAAGGCGCCAGGCCAGCCGAAGGACTTCCACGCCGATCCGGAACAGGTCTCGCTTCAGAGACAGATGGGACGGCTCTTGATGCGACCAGCGGATCGGCGCCTCCACCACCTTCAGCCCCAGCCGCTTCGCGAGCCCGAGCACTTCCAGATCGAACGCGAAGCCATCGATGGTGGTCTGCGAGAAAATCTTCTTCGCCGCCTCGGCGCGGAAGAGCTTGAAGCCGCACTGCGTGTCGCGGACGTGCGTGAGTCCGCTGAGACGCACGAGCGCGCGCGCGGCGCGGCCGGCGAAGCTTCGAGAGCCGGGCTGAGGCACTAGGATCAAGGAGTTGGGCAGCGCCCGCGAGCCGCACACCACGTCGGCGCCGGCCTCGAGATGTGGCCAGAGGGACTGCACCTCCGAGGGCGCCGCCGCCTGGTCGGCGTCCATGAACAGTATCGCCTCCCGGGTCGCCGCGAGCATCCCGCGGCGGACCGCCGAGCCTTTTCCCGCGTGCGGTCCGGTCAGAGCCCGGACGCGGCCGTTTCGGGCGGCTTCCGCGCGGGCGGCGAGCAGCGTTCCGTCGCGGCTCCCGTCGTCCGAGATCAGCACTTCCACGCTGAAGCCGGCGTGCCCGGCCCATTCGAACGCGGCCTCGATCGCGGGCCGGACGCGATTTTCCTCGTTGTAGGCGGGGATGACGATGCTGAGGGATTTGTTCAAAACGCCCACCAGCCGGCGACGAAGAGCGCCATGCCCGCCGACTGCAGCAGCGCGGAGAGCCCGAGCGCGGGCTTCATCGTGTCGTCGTTCCCCAACGCCGCCGCGAGCCCGATGAAAAGCGGGAACACGCAAAGCGCGTATCTCGGCAGCGAGCACCAGAAGTTCATGAACGTGAATTGGGCCACGGTCAAAAGCGAGTAGACGAAGTACGACCGCCGCTGGCGCTTCCACGACCAGACGACGAACGCCCACAGCAGGACACCGGCGAGCGCCTCCGCCCCGCCGACCATGATCCTATCGTATAGCGGCCGCCAAGTCAGGCTCTTGAGCGCGCCCCGGAGGCCCACCCACGGGAAGTCGAGCGCCTTCCCGAACTTCGTCTTCTGAATCTCGAAGAAGACGAGCGGCTTGCCGTAAACGAGCCAGCAGTTGGCGACCTGCGCCAGGATGCCGAGCGGCGCGAGCAGCACCGGCCACGCGCGGCGCGCGGCGTTCTCCTTGCCTTCCTGCTCGAGCGCCTCGACCGCGAGCGCGGGGCCGAGCAGGAAGCCGTTGACCCTCAGGGTCGCGGCGACGAAGGCGAGCCCGGCGGCCGGTCCCCAGCGCCGCTCGCGGGCGAAGAGAAACGCGCCGAGCGCCAAGGCGAGATAGAGGCTCTCAGCGTAGCCCGCGTGCAGGAAGTAGGCGGTCGGGAAATAGGCGAGCAGCCAGGGCGCGCGGCGCGCCTGCTCCTCGGGAAGGTCGAGTTTGGCGAGCCGGTAGAGCAGGACGAGCGCGGCGACGAAAGAGAGGTTCGCGAGAAGCAGGGCGGAGAGATCGAGGTCCGCGGTGACGAGCGCTCCCGCGCGGATGAGGTTCGGCCACAGCGGGGGCAGCGTGATCGTGAACGCTTTCGGCCCCATCGTCTTCCAGCCTTCTTTGGCGACGAGCAGATAGTTCTCCGCGTCCCAGCGGTCGAACGCCTTGGCCCAGGGCGACGGCCAGACCTCGAGCCACAGGCGGTAGGCGAGCACGCCGAAGAGGACGGAGGCGGCCGAGATCAGCGTCCCCGCGCGCGCGAGTTGTTTCTCCTCCGGGTTCAACGCCGCCTCCAGAAGCCGGCCGGTCCCGACTCGGAGCGAAACGCCTCGCGCCACTCGTAGGAGGGGGAAAGCGCGGCGTCCAGGGTCTCGAAGCGGGTCTTTTCCGCGTGGTGCGAAGGGACCCAGACGACGAGCCGCACGTCGTGCTCGAGCAGCCAGGCCGCCGGATCGGCGAGCTCGCCGTGATAGACCGCGCGCGCGTCGTTGAAGCGCTTCCAGATGTCGTCGCGCGGGCCGCGCCAAGTTACCTCGTGGTTCGGCCACCCGATGTAGGTCGGGTGGCCGGAGAGCAAAGACAGCGCGCTCTGCGAGGTGTAGCTCATCGCGGGCGGGTACTCGAGCGTGAGGCCGCCTTTCTCGGCTCTCAGGGCGTCCAGCACGGCTTTCGTCGCCGGGTCGTCGGTGAGCCACGCGTGGCCTTCGAGCCTTCCGGCGTGGGGCTTCTCCCAGCGGGCCTTATGGCGGCCGAGCGAGGCGGCGAACGCGCAGGGCGCGAGCAGCGCGACGAGCACGCCGGCGCGCAGGCCCGCGCCTCCCTGCTCGAACGCGCGCGGCGCGAGGTCGATCGTGGCGCCGACGATGAGCCAGGGGAACCACTTCATATACGTGTTGAAGCGGTTGTACGGGTGGTTGTAGAGATCGTCCATGAAGAAGATCTCGGCGAAGACGATGAGCGCGAGCCACACGAGGGCGGAGCGCCGCGCCCTCGCTCCCGCCGCGAGTCCCGCGACGACGATCGCCGCGAGCGGCCAGAAGGTGAGGAGCCACGCCGAGATCGTCGCGCGGTCCGCCCGGGCGACAAAGTGCAGGTGGTTGCGGCCTGCCGCGCCGCCGACAAACCCGAACAAGAAAGGCGCGATCGCGGCCGACGCGAGCGCGGGCGGGAGCCACGCCTCGATTCGGCGGCAGACGGAGGCCTCCCTCGCGAGCGGAGCCAAAAAGAGTCCCATCGCCAGCGCCTGGAGCGGCGCGCACCACGCGTTGACCGCCGCGGAAAGCGGCACGGTCGCCAGCGCCGCGCCCAGGAAGCGCGCCTTGGCCCGCTCGTCGGCGGCCGCCTCGGCGGCGCCCGCCGCGTAGAGCCCGAGGGCCAACAGGAGCCAGCCGCCCCACGGCGGATGGAAGTCGCCGAGCGCCATGTAATAGGAAAGCGTCTCGACCGGGAGATGCGCCGCCTCCTTTCCCTGCGCGAGCCACCGGCCGATCGCCGTCGGGTCGGGCGGCGTTCCGCCCCATTCGCCGATGAAGCGCACGACCGCGGTGGGCCAGGGCGTGCCCCGCGTCATGAGCGGGACCGCGAGCGCCGCGCCGGTGCCGCCGAGCGCCAGCGCCGCCATGCAAGCCGCGCGCGCGCGGCCCGAGGAGACCCGCGCGGCCACGCACGCCCAGGCGGCCGCGGCGATGAAGCCCGCCAGCAG
>JACRDR010000090.1 GCA_016212845.1 Elusimicrobiota bacterium | reverse complement strand
GGCGCGCTCTACGGGATGATCTTCGGCGGCAAGGACGGAGCCGTGATCGGCTCCGCCGCCGGCGCGGCCGCGGGAGCGGCCGGCTCGATCATCGGCGGCAAGGACGACATCAATTTCGCGCAGGGCGCCAAGCTCATGTTCGAGCTGAAGAGCCCGGTGAAGATCCCGGAGCCGCCATTGCAGCCCGCGGCTCCGAAAGTGGAAGAGAAGCCTACTCCGACTCCGTCGCCGACGCCGGCGCCGAAGGCGGAAGAAAAGAAAGAGACGGGCAAGGACGAAAAGCCCAAGCCCGCAAGCTAAAGGACCGGTGGCGGAACGGCAGACGCGCAAGGCTTAGGACCTTGTGCCCGCAAGGGCGTGAGGGTTCGAGTCCCTCCCGGTCCAACGATTAGGAGATGAACATGGTAGCGACGCTCGAGAAGATCAAGGCGAAGAAGGGCAAGGAGCAGGGCTGCGTGACGACCGTGGACGTGGAAGTGCCGGTCGGCATGATCCAGGACACGATGCACAACGTATGGCTCCGGATCCAGAGCCAGGCCCGCCTCCCCGGCTTCCGCCCCGGCAAGGCCCCCCTCCCCCTCGTGCAGCAGCAGTTCCAGGGCGAGGCGCGCCAGCGCGCCGTCGAGACGCTCATCCAGAAGGCGATCCCGGACGCCTTGAAGCAGCTCGAGCTGCGCCCGGTCACCAGCCCCGAGGTCCACGACCTGAGCTGGGAGCCGAACAAGCCCCTGTCCTTTAAGTTCGACGTCGAGCAGGCGCCGAAGGTCGAGCTCAAAACGTACAAGAAGCTCAAGGCGACCCGCAAGCGCTACCCGGCCACCGACGAAGAGGTGCAGAAGCGCATCGACGAGCTCCGCGAGGGCAACGCCCGCCTCGAGAAAGCCGAAGCGGAGAAGGTCGGCCCGAACCACTACGTCGTCATCGACTTCACCGCCTCCGCCGACGGCAAGCCGCTGCCGGAGGGCAAAGGCACCGACGAGCTCGTCGACATGAACTCCGAGCAGACCGTCGAGGGTCTGACCAAGGGGCTCCTCGAGCTCAAGCGCGGCGACGCGAAGGACGTGCCGGTGAAGCTCGACGGCGGCAAGGCCGCGGTCTTTCACGTCACCGTGAAGGAGATCAAGGCGAAGGTTCTTCCCGCGCTCGACGACGAGTTCGCCAAAGACGTCGGCTTCGAGAAGCTCGACGAGCTCAAGGCGAAGCTCAAGGACCTCATCGCGAAGGAAGGCGAGACCAAGTCCGACCGCGAGCTCACCGCCCAGCTCGAGGACGCGCTTCTCGCGAACCACAAGTTCGACGCCCCGCCGTCGCTCGTCGCCGGCCAGCTCGAGCGCCTCACGCAGCGGGTGCAGGAGCAGTTCGTCGGCCCGAACCGCCAGCTCCCCGAGGAAGAGTTCAAGAAGCTGAGCGAGAAGCTCGCCCCCCGCGCCGAGGCGGAGGTCCGCCTCTCGTTTCTCCTCCGCAAGATCGCCGAGGTCGAAAAGATCGAGGCGACGCAGCAGGACTGGGAAACCGAGCTCAACCGCGCGCTCGAGGAGTCCCCGAACGAGGAGCGCAAGCGGGGCATCCGCAAGTTCTTCGAGGAACACCGGGACGAAATCCAGGGCATGGTGAAGGACCGCAAAACCGTGGCCTTTATCAGGGAAAACGCCGCGATCACGGACGAGAAGTAGTTCATTGAAACCGCCCCATCCGTATTGTTTAATGGGGCGGTCTCAGAGGAGAGTGCCGGCATGAGCGGAATGATTCCTACGATTCTCGAGCGGTGGACGCAGGGCGCGGCGATCGGCTACGACATCTACTCGCGCTTGCTGAAAGACCGGATCATCTTCGTGGGCGGCGGCGAAGGCGCCATCGATACGAACTCCGCGAACCTGCTCATCGCGCAGCTCCTGTACTTGGACGCCGAGGACTCCGACAAGGAGATCAACCTCTACATCAACTCCCCCGGCGGCATGGTGACGGCCGGCCTCGCGGTCTACGACACCATGCAGTACATCAAGTCCCCCATCACGACCATCTGCATGGGCATGGCGATGTCCTTCGGCGCGGTGCTGCTCGCCGCCGGCTCGAAGGGCCGGCGCTACGCGCTGCCCTACTCGCGCGTCATGATCCATCAGCCGCTCATCTACGGCGGCATCTCCGGCCAGGCGACCGACATCGAGATCGAGGCCAAGGAGATGATGCTCACCAAGACCAAGCTCGAGAGGCTCCTCGCAAAGCACACCGGCCAGACTCCCGAGAAGCTGCGCGCGGACATGGAGCGCAACAAGTACCTCTCCGCCCAGGAAGCCAAGGAATACGGCATCATCGACGAGGTGCTGCCGATGAAGAAGCGCTAGCGCCCATGGCGTCCCCGGCCGCCGACAAGCCCACGCGACTCCCGCTTCTGGCGGTGCGCGACGTGGTGATCTTCCCGCACATGGCCCTCCCCCTCTCGGTGGGCCGCGAGCGCTCCATCAAGGCGCTCGGGGCGGCGGCCGCGTCGAAGTAGGTCTTCGTCGTCGCGCAGAAGCAGGCGGCGGTCGAGGAGCCGGGAGCCAAGGACTTCTTCGTCATCGGAGTCGTGGCCGAGATCGTCCAGTCCATCCGCATGCCCGACGGGACGCTCAAGGTCTTCCTGCAGGGCCTCCACCGGGCGAAGACGGTCGAAGCCGAACTCTCGGACAAGGGCTGGTGGGAAGCGGAGATCGAGTACGCCGCCGAGCCCAAGACCGACTCCGCCGAAGGCTCCGCTCTCTCTCGCCACGCGATCGACGTCTTCGAACGCTACGCGCGGCTCAGCCGCCGCGTCGCGATCGAGACGCTGGCGCCGCTCGCGCAGATCGAGGACCTCTCCCGGCTCGTCGACACCATCGCCGCCGCGGCGATCACGAAGGTGCCCGAGCGCCAGGCGCTCCTCGAGCTCGCGGACCCCAAGGCCCGCGCGAAGCGCCTCGTCGCGCTCCTCAACGGCGAGATCGACATCCTGAACCTCGAGAAGAAGATCCACTCGCAGGTCCGGACGCAGATCGAGAAGACGCAGAAGGAATACTACCTGACGGAGCAGATGAAGGCGATCCAAAAAGAGCTCCGCCAAAAGGACGATTTCGGCAAGGAGATCGAGGAGCTTCGCGAGAAGATCAAGGCCGCGAAGATGCCCAAGGCCGCCGAAGAGGCGTCCATGAAGGACCTCGGCCGGCTCGAGAAGATGATGCCCTTCTCGCCCGAGTCCACGGTCTGCCGCACCTATCTCGACTGGATGATCTCGCTCCCGTGGTCGAAGGACACTAAGGACAATCTCGACCTCAAGCAGGCGCAGAAGACGCTGGACGACGATCACTACGGCCTCGACAAGCCCAAGGAGCGCATCCTCGAGTACCTCGCGGTCTGCAAGCTGACCAAGAAGCTCCGGGGCCCGATCCTCTGCTTCGTCGGCCCGCCCGGCGTCGGCAAGACGTCTCTCGGCAAGAGCATCGCCGACGCGGTCGGCCGCAAGTTCGTGCGGCTGTCCTTGGGCGGCGTGCGCGACGAGGCCGAGATCCGCGGCCACCGCCGCACCTACATCGGCTCGCTCCCCGGCCGCATCATCCAGTCCCTGCGCAAGGCGCAGAGCCGCAACCCCGTCTTCCTGCTCGACGAGATCGACAAGATGGGCATGGACTGGCGGGGCGATCCCGCGGCGGCTCTCCTCGAGGTCCTCGACCCCGAGCAGAACTCCACCTTCCTCGATCACTACTTGGACACCGAGTTCGATCTTTCGAATGTGATGTTCATCTGCACCGCGAACACCCTCGAGGGCATCCCCGTCGCGCTCCAGGACCGGCTCGAGATCATCCGCTTCGCGGGCTACACGCACCGCGAGAAGATGTCGATCGCCAGAACCCACCTCCTTCCGAAGCAGCTCAAGGACCACGGCCTCGACCCGAAGAAGCTCGAGATCACCGACGGCGCGATCGAGCGGATCATCCACGAGTACACCCGAGAGGCGGGCGTCCGCTCGCTCGAGCGCGAGATCGGCTCCCTTTCGCGCAAGGCGGCCAAGAAGCTCGTCAGCGAGAAGGCGTCGAAGCTCGTCATCGACGCCCCGCACGTCCAGAGCTACCTCGGCATCCCGAAGCATCATTACGAAAAGCACGAGAACGAAGTCGGCGTCGCCACGGGCTTGGCCTGGACGGAGCACGGCGGCGAAATCCTCGCGATCGAGGTCTCGTCGGCGCCTGGCAAAGGTTCGGTCATGCTGACCGGCAAGCTCGGCACGGTCATGCAGGAATCGGCCCACGCGGCGATGTCCTACATCAAGTCCGTCGCGAAGACGCTCGGCGTGGCGCCCACCGCCTTCCGCCGCCAGGATTTCCACATCCACATCCCCGAGGGCGCGATCCCGAAGGACGGCCCTTCCGCCGGGATCACGCTGGCGACCGCGCTCGCCTCGCAGCTCTCCGGCCGCCCGGTGCGGCAGGGGATCGCGATGACCGGGGAGGTCACGCTCCGCGGGCGCGTGCTGCCGATCGGCGGCCTGAAGGAAAAAGTCATGGCCGCGCACCGCGAGGGGCTGAAAACCGTCCTCTTCCCCTTCACCAACACGAAGGATCTCGAGGACATCCCGAAGGACGTGCTCTCCCAGCTCGAGATGATCCCGGTCAAGCACGTCTCCGAGGTATTCGCCCGCGCGCTCGCGCCGGCCGCGAAGATCGCGAAGAGCAAGGTCCCCTTTATCCCGCCGGCCCACGTCTCCACGGTCCGGCAAAACGTCCCGCGAGGAGCCGCCTGATGAAGCCCTACATTCTGCTTACCCCCGGTCCCACCCCCCTTCCGCCGTCGGTCTCCGCCAAGATGGCCGAGCCGATCCTGCACCACCGGACCAAGGAGTTCGGCAAGGTCTTCGACCAGGTTGTCTCCGACATGCAGTACGTGTACCGCACGAAGCAGACGGTCGTCATGATGACGACGTCCGGCACGGGCACGATGGAGTCGGCGGTCGTCAACCTCCTCTCTCCCGGCGACAAGGCCCTCGTCCACACGACCGGCGCCTTCGGCGACCGCTTCGTGAAGATCTTGAAGACCTACGGCCTCGCGCCCGTCGTCGTGGCCGAGGAATGGGGCCACGCCGCGAACCCGGAAAAGCTCCTCGCCGCGATCAAGGCGAATCCGGGCCTCAAGGCGTGCTTCTTCCAGCACACGGACACCTCCACCGGCGTGGTCAACGACCTGCCCAAGCTCGCGAAGATCGTGCGCGAGAACTCCGACGCGCTCGTCGTCGTCGACACCGTCAGCGGCCTCGGCGCGGAAGAGCTCGAGTTCGACGCGTGGAACCTCGACGTCGCGGTCACGGGCTCGCAGAAGGGGCTCATGAACGGCCCGGGCCTCGGCTTCGCCGCGATCTCCGAGCGCGCGTGGAAGGCCGTCGCGGCCGCCAAGCTCCCCCGCTTCTACTTCGACTGGACCACGATGAAGGCATCCTTGCCCAACCAGGAGACGCCCTACACGCCCGCGGTCAACCTCGTCGTCGCCCAGGCGGAAGCCCTGCGCATGATCCGGGAAGAGGGCATCGAGAACGTCTGGACGCGCACCGCCGAACTCGCGGCCTACACCCGGAAGCAGGTCACGGGCAAGCTCGGCCTCAAGCTCTACGCGAAGGATCCCGCCGACATCCTCACCGGCGCGTGGCTCCCCGAGGGGGTCGACGGCAACAAGCTGCTCGCCGCGATGCTCGCCGAGGAGCAGATCTCCGTCGCCAACGGCCAGGAGAAGCTCAAGGGCAAGATCATCCGCATCGCCCACATGGGCTACATCACGAAAGCCGACGTAGACGCGGGGATCGATTCTCTGTCCCGCCGCCTCCAGCCCGTCAAGGCGTGAAGAGGAAGTTGCCCTAATAGGGAAAAGAGAAGCTGCGGGTCCTGTCAGCGGTGGGGCCCATCGGCCTCTGCTCGGGCGGCGCGCCTTCGGCGCGGCGCCCTCGCACCCGGCCGATCCGACCCACCGCTGCCACCCGCAGCTTCTCTTTTCCTAACGGCCCCTCCCCTCAAGCTTCGAACCCCAAACGGTTTATAAGGGACCTTATAAACCGTTTAGGGTTCGGCGCGTGAGGAATATAGATCCCGAATTAGGAAAACCAAAGCTCCGGGTGGCGAGGATGGGTCGGATCGGCCGGGTGTTCGCGGCGCCGGCGCCGAAGGCGCCGCCGACGCGAACAGAGGCCGATGGGACCCATCCTCGACAGGACCCGGAGGTTTGGTTTTCCCTATTAGGGCCTATTCCTTATTCGGTCGGGGTTCGCGCTTGCAGACGTCGGAGGGCTGGTCGCAGGCGTAGGGCGCGTAGCAGTAGCGGCCGCCCGAGGGCGTCGGGCAGCAGAGCTGGCCGCCCACGCCGCACTCCGTGCGCTTCAGGAACACCTGCGTCGCGTAGACGCGGCCGCCCTTCCAGTACACGCCGACGCCCAGGTCGGTCACGTCCTTCGAGAGCAGGTTGTCGCGGTGATGCGGCGAGTTCATCCAGTCCTCGACGATCGCCTGCCCGATCACGCGCTCGGGCGGCGGGCCGCCGGGCTGGGCGATGAGCTTGCCGCGGAGCTGGATCTGCGACAGCGGGACGTTCGGCAGGTCGATGAAGTCGAGGTTCTCGGCGCCCAGGTACGGGATGTTGAAGGCGTCGAGCCGCCCGCGCAGCGAGCCGCAGGGGATCGTGTCGTGGCCGATGAGTCCGTGCTTGGAAAGACACCGGGACTGGTAGCGCGCCGCCTTCGCGGCCTCTCCGTCTTGGACGACCGGCAAGACGCCGGCGCGGGCGCGCTCCTTGTTCGTCCCCTCGAACACCTCGCGCTCCAGATCGGCCCTAAACCACGCGTCGTCGGGTTCGAGGATGTCGTCCTGCGGCTCGCCCGCCGCCGGCTCGTGCTTCACCTCGTAGGGCATGGCCCGATCGGTCGCCGGCGCGGGCTCGGCCTTCTTGGAGCAGGCCGCCGCCAGTAGGAAGGCCGCCGCGACGGCGGCGGCGCGGGTCACTTCGGCTCCAGCCGGAAGATGAGGAGGACGTCGTCGCGGTGGATCCGCGTGAACTTCTTCGTGAACCACCGGTAGATCGGGTCCTTCTCGTCCGCGAACGGCCCGGTGCGAGTGGTCATGAAGTAGCGGGCGCCCTTCGCGACGACCGCCTCGACGCGCGGAAGGCCGCCCGGGCCGAGCTCGCCCAGGTCCCACGACCAGCCGCGGCGGTCGATGAAGTAGAGCGGCATGGAGGAGGCCCGCTCGTTGCAGAGGAAAAGGTCCTCGGGCCCGCTCACGCGGTCGACGACCGTCTTGGCCGAGAGCAGGTACGGGAAGTTCCAGTCGTACCAGTGCGCACTGTTGATGCGGAGCGCCGCGTGCAGCGGCACGCCGAGGGCGAGCGCGAGCACCGTCGTGCGGGTGAAAGGCCAGAGATGCATCCTCCAAAGCGCCATGTAGCCCGCGCCCATCAGCGCGGCGTTGACCGGCGCCCAGGGGAGGCAGGTGTAGTCGTGGTAGTGCGAGTAGCCGCCGCCGGCGAGGATGCCGATCGTCACGCAGCCCCACCACGCGGCCAAAAACCACTGCTTCTGCTTGAAGACCCGCTCGCGGAAGCCGACGAAGAAGAAAAGCACGCCGGAGTAGGTGAGCGCGAGTTCCGGCAGGCGCGAGGTCAGCTGGAAGAAGACGAAGTAGGGCAGCCGCTCGTAGCTGAGGATCGCGCGAAAGATGCCGGCGTCTTTGGTGGTCGGCACGACGTAGAGGCCCGTGCTCGCGTAGCGGTACCAGGCGTAGACGAGCCCGAGGGTGACGACCGGCACGCCCCAGATCCGCCAGTCGACCGCGGCCTTCCAGCCCCGGCGCGCCAGGCAGAGGAACCCGAGCACGCCGATGAGATAGGCGTACGGCAGCTTGTGGCCGATCGCGACCGTCGCCGACAGCACGGTGAGGCTCCACCAGCCGAACGCCGCGCGGCCCTTGGAGGCCAGGAAGCGGTCCATGCCGCAAAAGGCCCCGAGCGTCGCCATGAGCGCCATCGCCTCGGGCTGGATCGTGCGGCCGAAGTAGATCTCGACGGGCAAGAGCGAGAAAAACAGCGACGCTAGGAAGGACGACTCGGTGTCGAGCCACCCGACCTTTCGCTTTTCGTCCTTCTCCAGGAACCAGAACAGGAGGACCGCGCTGAAAGCCGAGCAGATCGCCGAGACGAGGCGGCCCCAGATGTCGCCGAGCTCGAAGACGTCCCAAAGTTTGCCGACCAGGTACATGTAGAGCGGCAGTTCGGTGGCGGCGCGTTCGTCGCCGCCGCCCTCCCAGTCGACGCGGGGGGCCCACGGCGGCAGGTCGTAGCGGTGGAAGTTGCGGGCGATGTCGGCGGTATTCGCCTGGCGGTGGTAATGGTAATCGAGGACGGGCGACGTGATGCCCTTTAGATGCGCCAAGAAGGACAAGGCGACCATCGACGCGTACAACGCCCAGCGCGGCATGGGTCAGCCGCCCAGGTAGGCGACGCGGACGGCGGGAGAGGCGAGCAGCTCCTTGCCCGTGCCCTCGGTGGCGACCTTGCCGGTCTCGAGGACGTACCCGCGATGAGCGATGCCGAGCGCCTTGTGGGCGTTCTGCTCGACGAGCAGGACCGCGACGCCTTCCTTGTTCACGGTCGTGATGACCGAGAAGATGCTCTCGACGACGATGGGTGCTAAGCCCAGCGACGGCTCGTCGAGGAGGAGCAGGCGCGGGCGGCTCATCAGCGCGCGCGCGACCGCGAGCATCTGCTGTTCGCCGCCGGACAGCGTGCCGGCGACCTGCGTGCGGCGCTCCTTGAGGCGCGGGAAGAGGGTGAAGTGCTTCTCGAGGTCGGCGGCGATGCCGTCCTTGTCGCGGCGCAGGAACGCGCCGCGCTCGCGGTTCTCGGCCCCGGTCAGGTTCAGGAAGATGCCCCGGCCCTCGGGCGCGTGCGCCATGCCGCGCGCGACGAACTGGTGCGGCTTGAGGCTGGCGACGGGCTCGCCGGCGAGCTTCACGCCGCCCGCCGCCAGCCGCAGCATGCCGGAAACCGCCTTCAGCGTCGTCGTCTTGCCCGCGCCGTTGGCGCCGATGAGCGCCACGATCTCGCCCGCGCCGACCTTGAGCGAGACGCCCTTGATCGCCGTGACCGCGCCGTAGCGGACCTCGATGCCGTCGACTTCGAGCAGGGGAGCGCTCACGCTTTCTCCGGGTCGAGCGGCGCGTGGCCTTCCTCGACGCCGAGATACGCCTCGATGACCTTGGGATCCTTCCGAACCGCCTCGGGCTTGCCCTGCGCGATCGTGACGCCGTGGTCGAGCACCACGAGCCGCTCGGAGATACCCATGACGAGCCGCATGTCGTGCTCGATGAGGAGCACCGCGACGCCGAACTTCTCGCGGATCGCGTGAATGAGCTTCATGAGCGCGGCCGTTTCGGTGGCGTTCATGCCGGCCGCGGGCTCGTCTAGGCAGAGCACCTTCGGGCCGGTCGCCAGCGCGCGGACGATCTCGAGGCGGCGCTGCATGCCGTAGGGCAGGCTCGCGGCCTCCTCGTCGGCGCGGCCGCTCAGCTCCATGAAATCGAGCAGCTCGAACGCCCGCTTCTCCATCTCGGCCTCGCGGCGCTCGTGCTCGGCGGTGAGCAGCAGCGCCTGCCAGAGCTCGCTCTTGCCCTTCGCGTGGCAGGCGAGCCGGACGTTGTCGAGGACCGACAGCTTCTTGAAAAGGCGGATGTTCTGGAACGTGCGGGCCAGGCCGAGGCGGGAGATCTCGTTGGGGCGCCGGCCGTTGACGACCTCTCCGCCGACGGACACCGTGCCCTCGGTGGGGGCGTAGACGCCGCTCAGCGCGTTGAAGGCGGTCGTCTTGCCCGCGCCGTTGGGGCCGATGAGGCCGACGAGCTCCCGGGGCTTGAGCTCCAGGTTAAAATCGTTGAGCGCCGTGAGGCCGCCGAAGCGCATCGTGACGTTCTTGGCGAGAAGGACGACGTCGCTCACGCCGCCGCCTTCTTGCGCTTGGGGCCCAGGAGCTCCCAGATTTCCTTGGTGCCGAAGATGCCGGTGGGGCGCGAGAGCATCAGCACGACGAGCAAGAGGGAATACATCACCATCCGGTACTGGTCGAGCCCGCGCATCAGCTCGAGCGCGAAGGTCAGGACCAAGGCGGCGAGCGTCGCGCCCGAGATCGAGCCCATGCCGCCGAGCACGACCATGACGACCACCTCGATCGACTTCACGAACGTGAAGGACTTCGGCGTGACGAGGAGGATGTAGTGGACGAGCAGCCCGCCGCCGAGGCCGGCGAAGGCGGCCGACAGGACGAAGGCGTGGACCTTGCAGGCCACGGTGTCGACGCCCATCGCTTCCGCGGCGACCTCGTCCTCGCGGACGGAGAGGAGCGCCCGGCCGTGGGTGCTGCCGACGATGCGCCGGGCGACGACGACGGTCGCCAGCGCGCCGAGCCCGACCCAGACCACCGAGGTGTAGGGCGGCAGGCCCGAGATGCCGGTCGCGCCGCCGAGCCAGCGCATGTTCTCGATGAAGACGCGGATGATCTCGTTGAAGCCAAGGGTGACGATCGCCAGGTAGTCGCCGCGCAGCCGCAGGGAGGGGATGCCGACCGCGAGGCCCGCGAGCGCGGCCGTCAGCATGCCGCCGAGGAGCGCGAGCGTGAAGGCGCCGTTGTTCCACAGCCACGGCGACCAGTTCGCGGGCGCCTCGCCCATAGCGAGCGTGATCTTCGCCGCGGTGTAGGCGCCGACCGCCATGAAACCGGCGTGCCCGAGCGAAAACTGTCCGGTGAAGCCGTTGACCATGTTGAGCGAGACCGCGAGGATGACGTTCACGCCCGCGGTCACGAGGATGATCGCGAGCTGCGGCGGCGCGGCGGCCTGGATCGCCCAGAGCGCGGGCAGCCCGACGGCGAACGGCAAGAGCGCGCGGACGAGCCGCATCAGACCTTCTCCACGCTCTGGCGCCCGAAGAGTCCCTGCGGGCGGATGAGAAGGACGGCGATCAGGATCGCGAAGGCGATCGCGTCGCGGAAAGAGGATACTCCGTAGCCGGCCACGAACTCCTCGGCCAGGCCCAAGACGATGCCGCCGACCATCGCGCCGGGGACGTTGCCGATGCCGCCGAAGACGGCCGCGACGAACGCCTTGAGGCCGGGCATCATGCCCATGAGCGGGTCGATGCGCGGGCGCGAGATCGCGACGAGCACCGCCGCCGCGGCGGCCAGCGCCGAGCCGAGCGCGAAGGTGATCGAGATGACGCGGTCGACCGGGATGCCCATGAGCGCCGCGGTCTGCGGGTCGAAGGAAACGGCGCGCATCGCGGTGCCGAACTTGGTGCGGTAGACGATGAACTCGAGGCCGATCATGAGCGCGATCGCGACGAGCAGCGACAAGACGTCGATGTTCGAGATCGCGACCTCGCCGATCTGAAGCCAGACGGTCCGGGGAAAAAGTTCCGGGAAGAACCGCGGGGTCGGGCCCGGCGGGAACTCCATCGACGTGATCGACTCGAAGGGCGCGAGCTGAAAGCCGTACTCGAGCAGGAAGCTGACGCCGATCGCCGTGATGAGCGAAGTCAGCCTAGGCCGCTCGCGGAGAGGCCGGTAGGCGAGCCGCTCGATCGCGTAGCCGAGGCCCGCACAGACCGCCATCGAGCCGGTGAAGACGAGCAGCGTCTTGCCCAGCGTCGGGGAGTCGCCCACGCCGAGCGCGTTGGCGATATAGAACGCCGCGAAGGCGCCGACCATGTACACGTCGCCGTGCGCGAAGTTGATGAGCTTCAGCACGCCGTACACCATCGTGTAGCCCAGGGCGATCAGGGCGTAGATGGTCCCGACGGAGACGCCGTTAACGAGGTGTTGTAGGAACTCGGACAAAGTTTAGGGCTTGATCGTCGCCGCGTACTGAGGCTTCTTGCCGGAGATCTTGAGGACCACCGCGGGCTTCACCGCGTTGTGGTCGGCGTCGATCGTCACGACGCCGGTGACGCCCTTGAACCCCTTGGTGGAGGCCAGCGCCCTGCGCAAGGCCTCGCCCTCGGTCTTGCCGGCGCGGTTGAGCGCGTCGACGAAGATCATCAGCGCGTCGTAGCCGAGCGCCGCGATCGCGTCGGGCGTCTCCTTGTACTTGGCCTTGTACGTCTTGATGAAGTTCTGGATGGCGGGGCTCGGGTCGTCCGTCGAGTAGTGGTTCGAGAAGTAGTAGCCCTCGAGCGCGGAGCCGCCGATCTCGTAGAGCTTGGAGGAGTCCCAGCCGTCGCCGCCGAGGAGGGGCTGGTTGATGTTCAGCTCGCGCGCCTGGCGGGCGATGAGTCCGATGTCCGTGTAGTAGCCGGGCGTGTAGATCGCCTCGGGCTTCTTGCCCTTGATCGACGTGAGCTGCGCCTTGAAGTCCTGGTCGCCGGCCTTGTAGCTCTCGTCGGCGACGATCGTTCCGCCGAGCGCCTTGAATTTGTCGGTGAAGAAGTCGGAGAGGCCCATCGAGTAGTCGTTGCCGACGTCGCGCAGGATCGCGACGTTCTTGAGCTTGAGGGTCTCGCGGGCGAACTTCGCCATGACGGTGCCCTGGAACGGGTCGATGAAGCACACGCGGAAGACCCAATTGCGGACCTTGCCGCCGTCCTTCGTCACGCGCGGGTTGGTGGAGGAGGGGGTGATCATCGGGACCTTGTTGGCCTCGGCGATGGGCGCCATGGCGAGCGAGCGGGAGGACGCGACCTCGCCGAGCACGATGGCGACCTTGTCCTGCGCGATCAAGCGGGTGGTGGCGGTGGCGGCCTCTTCGGGCTTGCCCTGGTCGTCGTAGCTCTTGGCCTCGAGCATGCGGCCCTTCCAGCCGCCCTTGGCGTTGACCTCTTCGATCGCGAGTTCGACGCCGCGGCGGGTGGACTGGCCGAACGTGGCCTCCGCCCCGGTGAGGGAGCCGACGACTCCGACCATGATCTTATCCTTGGACTGGGCGAGCGCGGGGCCGGCCAAGAGGAAGACGGAAAGCAGGGCAGGAGTCAATTTCATCGATACAGCCTATTAAAATCCAGAGGCCCGAGGAAAGAGCCCCTCCCATTAGACGGAGTCAATTTGGGGACAGCCTGAGTTCAACTTCTTAGTGCAACACTTTGCTGGTCCTCCGCTAACATGGAGCGGAGATGGCAAGAAGCTACCAGCATCTGTCGCAGGAAGAACGAGACAGCCTTTTCGTGCTTAAGGCTGAAGG
>JACRDR010000096.1 GCA_016212845.1 Elusimicrobiota bacterium | reverse complement strand
GTCTTGCCCGCCTTCTTGACGATGTGCTCGCCGCGATAGCGGATGCCCGTTCCCTTATATGGCTCCGGGGGCTTGATCTGGCGGATGCGGGCGGCCGTCTGGCCGACCAGATCCTTGTCCGCGCCGGTAAGCGTGATCGCCTGCGTCTTCGGATCGACGGTGCAGGCGACGCCCTTCGGCACGGAGAAATCGACAGGGTGCGAGAAACCCAGGTTCAGCGTGAGCTTTTCGCCGGCGATCGCGGCCTTGAAGCCGAGACCGACGACGTCAAGAATCTTCGTGAAGCCGTGCTGCACGCCCTCGACGATGTTGTGGACGCGCGCGCGCGACATGCCGTACATCGCGCTGAGTTCCTTCCCCCCCGTGGAGGTCAGGATGACCTTGCCGTCCTTGAGCTCCGCCTTGATCCCTTCCGGGAGGCCCTGCTCGAGTTGGCCCTTGGGGCCCTTGGCCGTGACCTTTCCCGCGGCGACCGTGACCTGCACGCCTTGCGGGACGACGACCGGCATCTTTCCGATTCTAGACATGTCGAATTACCAAACCTGGCAGAGGATCTCTCCGCCGACCTTCCGCTCCCGCGCCTGCTTGTCCGTGAGGACGCCCTGGGGCGTGGAGAGGATCGTGACGCCGAAAGCGCCGCGAACCTTGGGGATCTCCCGGTAGCCGCGATACTGCCGCAGGCCGGGCTTCGAGATGCGCTGGATGCCGCGGATCACGAGCTCCTTTTCGGGAGAGTACTTCAGGAACACGCGGATCGAGCCGCGGCGTCCCTCGTTGTAAAGCGACTTGTAGTTGGCGATGAAGCCCTCTTCCTTCAAGATGCGGACGACTTCCATCTTGAGGTTGGAGTAGGGGACGTCGACGCGATCCTTCATCTTCACGTTCGCGTTCCGGATGCGCGTCAGGAGGTCGGCAATGGGATCCATTTTTATAATCCTACCAGGAGGACTTCTTCACGCCAGGGATCTGCCCCTGGTGGGCCATCTTCCGGAAGCAGATCCGGCAGAGCCCGAAATCGCGGTAGTACGCGCGCGGCCGGCCGCAGATCTGGCAGCGATTGCGGTAGCGCGTCGCGAACTTCTGCGGCTTCTTCATCTTTGCGATCCAAGCGATAGTGGCCATGATTGGTCTCGGATTCCTATGTTAGGCCGCGATCGACTCGGCCCGGACGGGGGCGGCGCCCTTCTCGCCCCGCTTCTTGAACGGCATGCCGAGCGCGGTGAGGAGGGCCATGCCCGCCTCGTCGTTCTTGGCGTTGGTGACGAAGGTGATGTTCATGCCGCGCGGTCGGGGCGACTTCTCCATGCTGATCTCCGTGAAGATGTGCTGCTCGCGGAGACCGAGGTTGAAGTTGCCTTGGCCGTCGAAGCCGTTCGGCTCGAGGCCGCGGAAGTCGCGGATACGCGGGATCGCGACCGAGACGAGCCGGTCGTAGAACTCGTACATGCGGTCGTTGCGCAGCGTGACGCGCAGGCCGATCGGCATGCCCTGGCGGAGCTTGAAGTTCGAGATCGACTTCTTCGCCCGGCGCACCTGCGGGAGCTGGCCGGTGATGAGCGCGACTTCGTCGCGCGCGACGTCCAGGTTCTGGATGTTGTCCTTCGCGTCGGACACGCCGACGTTGAGGACGATCTTCACCAGCCTGGGCGCCTGCATCGGGTTCTCGAGACCGAGCGCCTTGAGCAGCGCCGGGACGAGCTTCTCGCGATAGACGGTCTTGAGCCGCGGCACGTCGTGCTTGGACTCGCCCTGCGACTTGGGCATCGCCTTCGCGTCCGCCTCGCGCTTCGCTTTTTCGGACAGCGCCTTTTGGCGCGCGCCCTTGGACTTATCTTCCTTGGTTTCAGCCATTTTCAGTTACCTACTAGAGGATGGTCTCGTCGCAACCGCGGCACTTGCGCACGCGCTCGCCGGTCGAGAGGCGGTCCAGCTTCGGCCGCGTCGGCTTATCACACTTCGGGCAGACCAGCATGACCTTGGAGGCCGAGATCGGGGCTTCCATCTTCTGGATGCCGCCGGGCTGGTTCTGCTTGGGCTTATTGTGCTTCGTTACCATGTTGACCTTGGCGACGAGCACGCGGGACTGATAGCCCGGGAGATATTCTTCGGTCGTCTTCGCCTTCGGCTTCGGGGCGTACACGGCGAGGATTTCGCCGCGCTTGCCCTTGTCCCGGCCGGAGAGCACGAGGACGGTATCCTTCTTCTTCAGCTTCATCTAAATGACCTCGGGTGCGAGAGAGATGATCTTCAGGTAGTTCTTGTCGCGCAGCTCGCGAGCCACGGGACCGAATACGCGCGTGCCCTTCGGCTCGCCCTCGTCGTCGATGACGCACGCGGCGTTGTCGTCGAACCGGACATAGGAGCCGTCCGGGCGGCGCTGGTTATTGCGAACGCGGACGATGACGGCCTTGACCACTTCACCCTTCTTGATGGCCGCGGTCGGCGTGGCGTCGCGAACCGAGCAGACGACGATGTCGCCCAGGGCCGCGTAGGTCCGGGTGGAGCCGCCCAGCACCTTGAAGCACTGGAGCTTGCGCGCGCCGGAGTTGTCGGCGACGTTCAGGATAGTGCGAAGCTGGATCATTTCGCGGCCTCCGTCGGGATGGCTTCCGCCTTCCGGCCGGCCTTGACCACGCGCACGATGCGCCACCGCTTCAAGCGGGACAGTGGACGCGTGCTCATGATTTCGACGGTGTCGCCCTCATGGGACTCGTTCTTCTCGTCGTGCGCGTAAAAGCGGCTGCGCTTGGTCATGACCTTGTCGTAGAAGCGATGCTGGACGCGGCGCTCGACGTCGATGACGCGAGTCTTGGCGACCTTGTCGCTGACGACGACGCCGACGATGACCTTCCGCGCGGCGCGATCTTCTTCCTTCTCGATATTCTCAGCCATGTTATTGTTTACCAGTCAGCTGCTTCTCGCGGAGCCAGGTCTCGAGGCGCGCGATGTGGCGCCGGAGGTGCTGGATCTCCATCGGATTGGCGACGGGCATCGCCTTGTGCTTGAAGCGGAGTCTGAAATGCTTTTCCCGGGTCGCGCGGAGCTCTTCCTGCAGCTCGGCCACCGACGCACTGCGCTTGGTATCCTTATCCTTCGCTTTCATTACGCGACCTCGCGAGCGACGAACTTCGTCTTGATGGGCAGCTTGTGCGCCGCCAGGGTCATCGCTTCCTGCGCGGTCTCGAGAGCGAGACCCTCGAGTTCGAACAGGATGCGGCCCGGCTTCACGACGGCGGCCCAATGATCCGGCGCGCCCTTACCCTTACCCATGCGGGTCTCGGCGGGGTGCTTCGTGATCGCCTTATCGGGGAAGATGCGGACCCAAATCTTGCCGCCCTTCTTGATGTAGCGGGTGAGGGCGACGCGGCTCGCCTCGATCTGGCGCGCCGTGATCCAGTGCGGCTCCAGCGCCTTCAGGCCGTACTGGCCGAACGCGATGTCGGTGCCGCGCTTCGCCTTTCCCTTGATGCGGGGATGGCTGTGCGGCTTCCGGTACTTGACTCTCTTCGGCATCAACATGATAGTACCCTTACTCCTTCGGCTCTTCCGGCCGCTCTTGCTCGCCGATGAGCTGGGCGAGCGCGGACGCGGGCAGGTCGGGCATGTCGCCCTTTTCCTCTCCGGGAACCGGTCCTTCCGGAAGCTCTCCGGTCGGTACGGCGGCCTCGGGCAGAATCTCGGCGACCTCGAGCGACGGGGCCGCCTTCTCGAGCAGGACGGGCTTCACGGACGCGGCCTCGGCCTTCTTGGCCGCCGCGAGCAGTTCCTTCATGCTCTTCGCGAAAAGCTGCTTCTTGAAGATCCAGCACTTCACGCCGATGAGGCCCATGGCGGTGTGCGCCTCGGCCGTTCCGTAGTCGATGTCGGCGCAGAACGTGTGCAGGGGCACGCGGCCTTCGCGCTGCCACTCGCGGCGCGCGATTTCCGCGCCGCCAAGCCGGCCGGCGACCATGACCTTGATGCCGAGCGCGCCGGACTGCATCGTGCGCTCGATCGCGCGCTTGATGGCGCGGCGATGCGCGATGCGCTTTTCGAGCTGGAGCGCGATCGCCTCGGCGACGAGCCGGGCGTCGAGCTCGGGCTCCTTGATCTCCATCACGTTGATGAAGGTCTTGCGGGAAGTGATGCCCTCGATCGCGGTGCGCAGCGACTCGATGTCCACGCCCTTCTTGCCGATGACGACGCCGGGGCGGGCGGTGTGTATGTTGACGCGCAGGTAGGAACCGGCGCGCTCGATGCCGACCCAGGAGACCGCCGCCATGCGGAAGCGGGTCTTAACCAGGTTGCGGATCTTGAAATCCTCGCCGATCAGGGCCGGAATCTCGCGGGGCGAGAACCACTTGGACTCCCAATCCTGGATGTAGCCGAGGCGTACCGACTTCGGATGAATTTTTTGTCCCATGGTTTATTTCTCGTCGGTGACGACCACGGTGAGGTGGCACACCTTGCGCTTGAACTGCATCGCGCGGCCCATCGGAGCGGGCAAGACGCGCTTCATGTTCGACATCGGGCCCTGGCCGACCCACACCTGCTTGATGAACACCGATTCCGGCGCGAGCTTGCGGCCCGCGCGGACGTTCAGGTTCGCGGCGGCGGAGCGGACGGTCTTGCTGATCATCACGGCGGCGACGCGCGGGATGTTCGGCAGGAGCTGCTCGGCGTTCAGCACGGACTTGCCGCGGATCTGCTCCAGGGTCTGGGCGACCTTGCGGGCGCCGAAGCGCTGGAAACGAGCGTGTGCAGTGGCTTCCATTTACGTGAGCTCCGTGGCTTCCTTCGTATGGGCGATGCCGTGGCCCTTGAAGAAGCGCGTGAAGGCGAATTCGCCGAGCTTGTGTCCGACCATGTGCTCGGAGATGTAGATCGGGAGGAACTTGCGGCCGTTGTGCACCGCGAAGGTGTGGCCGACGAACTCGGGCGTGATCGTGCAGCCTCGCGCCCAGGTCTTGATCGGCTTCTTTTCTCCCGCCTTGTTCAGTTTCTGGACCTTCGCCAGCAGCGAAGCCGTTACGAAAGGTCCCTTCTTTGTAGATCTAGACATAGTACCCCTAGATGGACTTCGCCTTGCGGCGGTCCTGCACGATCATCCAGCCCCAGACCTTGCGCTTGTTGCGGGTCTTGAAGCCCTTGGAGAGCTGATTCCACGGCGAGCGCGGATGGTTGCCGCCCTTCGACTTGCCGCGGCCGCCGCCCAGCGGGTGGTCCACCGCGTTCATCGCGCCGCCGCGAACGGTCGGGCGCCAGCCGAGCCGGCGATTGCGGCCGGCGTTGCCGAGATTGATCGTGTTGTGCTCGATGTTGGAGACCTGGCCGATCGTCGCCATCGACATCCGCGGGATGAGGCGAACCTCGCCCGAGGGCATCTTGATGTGCGCGTAGGGGCCGTCCTTCGACATCAGCTGCGCCTGGCCGCCCGCGGAGCGGACGAGCTTGGCGCCTTTGCCCGGACTGAGCTCGATGTTGTGGATGAAGAGACCGTCCGGGATCTTGTCGATCGGGAGCGCGTTGCCGACCTTGATGTCGGACTCGGGACCGCTCACGACGGTGTCGCCCACCTTCAGGCCGACCGGGTGGATGATGTAGCGCTTCTCGCCGTCCTTATAGTTGATCAGGCAGATGCGGGCCGAGCGGTTCGGATCGTACTCGACGGTCGCGACCGTGCCGGGCACGCCGAACTTCTCGCGCTTGAAGTCCACGAAGCGGTACGCCTGCTTGTGGCCGCCGCCGTGGTGGCGGACCATGATCATACCGGTGTTGTTCCGGCCGGACTTCTTGCGAAGGCCGACGGTCAACCGCTTCTCGGGCTCGACTTTGCTGAGCTCCGAGAAGTCCGCCATCGTCATATGGCGGCGGGACGGCGTATAGGGCTTGAAACTCTTAACGGGCATCTGTTTAACCTGCCTGCTCTACGAGATCGATCTTCTGGCCTTCGGCGAGCTTGACGATGGACTTCTTCCAGTCCGGCCGCTTACCGACGCTGCGGCCCATGCGCTTGTCCTGGCCCAGCACGTTCATCGTGCGGACCTTTTCGACTTTCACCTTGAAGAGCTGCTCAACCGCCTTCTTGATCTCCGGCTTGGACGCGCTCGGAACGACCTCGAAGACGTACTGGTTGAACTTCTCCTTGAGGATCGTGCTGCGCTCGGTGAGGAGCGGCCGCACCAACGTATTGTAGGGATTGAATTCGGTCATGTTAGTTCCAGCGGGTGCTGAGCTTTTCGAGCGCGCCCTTCGTGACGATGAGCTTGTCGCAGTTGAGCACCGCGTACGCGTTGAGCTGTCCCGGCAGCATGATGAGCAAGTCCGGAATATTCCGGCTGGCGGTGGCCAGGCCCTTGTCGTGCGCCTCGATGACGATGAGCGACTTCGTGCGGGCCTTGAGGGCCTTGAGCATCTGGGCGACCTGCTTCGTCTTGCCGCCGTCGACGGCGACGGAGTCCAGGACGAGGAGGGCGCCGGACGCGGCGCGAGCCGAGAGCGCGTGCGCCAAGGCGAGCTTCGCCTTGCGCCGCGGGATGTCCACCACGTGGGAGTGGCGGACGGGACCGTGCGCGATCGCGCCGTGCCGCCAGAGCGGCGAGCGGATCGAGCCGGCGCGGGCGCGGCCGGTGTGCTTCTGCTTCCACGGCTTGTGCCCGCCGCCGGACACCTCGGACCGGCCCTTCGTGTGGGCCTGACCGCGGCGCTGGTTGTTCAGGTAGATGGTCGTCACTTCGTGCAGGAACGTCTTCGACGGCTTTACCGAGAAGACCTTCTCCGGCAGGGTTACGCTGCCGACTTCTTCGCCTTTAACGTTGAGGACCTTGGTTTCCATTATTTCTTCTCGGGGGCGGCGGCCGGCTTCGCCTTGGCCGCGTTCTTCGCGCCCTTGGCCTGGATGATATTGCCCATCTTGTCGCGGAGAACGGTCGAGACCTTGCGGATGATCCGGACCTTCTTGTTCTTCACGGTTTCCGTGAGGGTGACGATGGAGCCGGCCGGTCCGGGGACCGAGCCGTTCACGTAGATCAGGTTCTTCTCGGGCTCGACCTGCACGACCTCGATCTTTTGGACCGCGATCATGAAGAAGCCCATGTGGCCGGCCATGCGCTGTCCGGGAAGGACGCGGCCGAGCGCGCGGCGCGAGGCCAGCGAACCCGGGGAGCGCTCCTTATCGGAGGCGCCGTGCGAGGCCGGAAGGCCGGCGAAACCGTGGCGCTTCATCGCGCCCTGGAAGCCCATGCCCTTGGTCATGCCGTGCACGTCGACGAAGTCGAGAGGCTTGAAGCGGCCCTCGAGATCGACGACCTGCCCGACCGCCCAGCCCTTCACGTCGGCCACGCGGAACTCGCGCAGGGCCTTCGCGGGCTTGAGGCCCAAGGACTTGTAGTGGCCGGCGAGCGGCTTGCCGATGTTCTTCTCCCGGCGGCTGCCGAAGGCGAGCTGGATGGCGGTGTAGCCGTCGCGCTCCTTCGTGCGCACGTTGGAGACGGTGCAAGGACCCGCCTGAATCACGGTGACCGCGCGGAGCTTGCCCTGCGCGTCGAAAAGCTGGGTCATCCCCTTCTTCTCGCCGAGGAGGTTGCGGAACGTCGCAGGAGCCTTCT
>JACRDR010000017.1 GCA_016212845.1 Elusimicrobiota bacterium | reverse complement strand
GCATCTCCGCCGTCGTGCGCAGCCAGTAGCCGAAGCGCTCGACGGACCACGAGCCGAGCCAGGTGAACCTCCGGTCGACGGAAAGCGCCGCGCTGCCTAGGAGCCAGCTGCGCAGCTCGAAGAAGCTCCTCGGCCGGACGAAGAATAGGATCGCGACGAGATAGCCCGCCGCGGTCGAGCCGGCGAGCCCGTACGCGTAGCGGCGGCGCGTGCCGGCGTCGGGGAGCTGCGACCAGGCCGCGGGCGCGAACATCAAGTTGCCGACGTGGCCCAGGATCGAGCCCCCGTGAAAAACGCCGGCGATGAACGGCCTCGGCGAGGGCCCGCACAGCTCGGCGGCCGCCCAAGTCAAGAACGCCGCGCCGAGCGGATACACCTGCGCCTCGAGCGACCAGGTCCAATACAGCCGCGAGACCGCCATCCCCGCCGCGGCCGCCGCGGCCAAGGGGGCGGAAAAGCCGAGGTTGAGCAGAAGCCGGCAGAAGCCCGCGACGCCGGCCGCGCCGAGCAGCGAGCTCAGCGCCTGCAGGCTCGCGATCGCGGGGCCGTCGTAGCCGAACAGGCCCAAGAACGCGTGCATCACCCAGCCGAGAGCGCCGTAGGCGACGTGGTTGCCGTGGACGAGGTGGCGGGTCTCGCCGAGCTGCACGGCGATCGCGCAGGCGACGCCGTCGAAGTTGAAGCGCGCGGCGGGGATCGCGAGGTAGAGCAAGGCGGACCCGGCGAAGAGGGCGAAAGGCAGGCTAGCGGCTCGTCGCTCGGCGTTCACTTCGCGAGGTCGATGAAGTCGAGCAGATCGGCGTTAACGAAGGTCCGCCAGCGGAGCTTCGCGACGAGCACCCGCTTCTTGTCGAGCGGGTACTCCTTGCCCTCGCCGCCGGGGGTCCACGTGACGTCGACTCGCTCGCGCAGGGCTTTGACCGCCGGGACGACCGCGAGCTTGGCCAGCAGTTCGGGCTTGTCCCGGCCGACCTTGAAGTCGAGCACCTGCTCGGGCTCCTTCGAGCGCCGCGCGTAGGCGGGCATGCCCTTGTCGCGCGCGAGGTCGCGGCACTCCTTGATGAATTTGCCCTGGCAGGGATTGCGCAGGCCGAAGGGCACGAAAGCGAAGCGGACGGAGCGGATGCGGCCGTCGCGCTCGAGCTCCACGGTCACCGGGCAGACCGTGAGCTTGATCTCGCTCTCCTCAATCAAGCCCGGTTCCTGCCCGGGGACGCCCCAGGCGGAGGCCGCCGCGAGCCAAAACGCCGCGAGTCCCGTCACGGGCGAAGTCTATCAATTATGCTAGAGTCGGCCCCATGAACAAGCTCGTTTTGACCGCCCTAATCGTCGCGAACTCTTCCCCGGCCCGCGCCTTTTTCGACGCGAGCGTCACGCAGACTTTCGGCGCGAACAAGTACGTCGGCACCAAGGTCTGGGCGGACATCGGCGAAGAGTTTCACGTGAAGCCGACCTTCAACGTCTACAAGTCGGACACGTCCAACGGCACGTACAAGACGTTTCAGCTCCGCGGCGCCTACGACACGAAGGTTTGGGGCGCGGGCGTGACCGCCGGCGGCTCGCCGAAGGTTAACGGCTACAGCAACCGGTTCTTCGGCGCCGACGTGAACTTCAGCCTCACGCCCGGCATGGGCGGCCAGATCCGGCGGCTCACCGACAACCCGGAAGGCAAGGGGCCGAAGGGCTCCGGCCTCGCGCGCGTCGACGTGGGCGGCGCGATCTTCCACACTACGCACGTCGACGAACTGCAGTTCACGGCCGGCGGCTCCCGCAATAGCCGCGGCGGCGGCTCCGCGCCCTTGCGGCCCGGCGCCCGGCCCCGGTCGGTGAACATCGGCCAGACGGACCTGACGGTCAACGCCGGCGTCTCGGTCTTCGAGACCCTGATTTCCGCCGAGGTCACCGGCTCGCGCTACGACAAGGACCTCAACGCGATCGCGGCGGCGCCCGCCGCGGCCGTCCAGCTCTCGGGCCTCAATTCGATCATCCAGGGCTTCCCCAAGACGAGCATGATGGCCCGGGTCGACCTGTCGATGTTCCCGATCGTCGAGCCGTACGTGTCGCTGACGCGGACGTCCTACTACCTCGGCGCCCCGAAGTCGACCGCCGTGACCATCGGCGCGACGGCGGGCTTCGAGATTCTAGAGGCGCACGGCTCCATCGAGACCTACGACCCGGGCGGCGGTTCCGCGAAGCAGACCTACGTGAGCTTCGGCGGCGGCGTCCGCTTCTAGCCAGCAATTTCCAGCGGAATTTTCCGGCTACCCGGGTCGACCCGGGTAATGGGGATAACTTCTAGGAGAGCGTGAGCGCCGCGCGGGCGCGCTCGCGCTCGGCGAGCAGCCGCACGACGCGCCCGACGAGGCCGAAGGCGACGAGCTCTAGGCCCACGAGCGCGCAAAGTCCGCCTACCAGCGGGAACACCCAGTAGTCGTTCGGGATGTGGCCCGTCGACCAGTACGCGTCGAGCGGCCGGCGGTTCAAGACGACGCCCAAGATCAGTGCGGCGAAGCCCCACCACAAGAAGTGCTTGCCCACGACCGCCTCGGCGAACGCCTCGAGCGGCCGCGCATGCGCGTCGCGGTTGATGATCGCGGTGAGCGACTGCGTGACCGCGCCGAGCGCAACGAGGAACGCCGAGATCGAAAGCAGGAGCGCGGACAGAGCGACCCGGAAGAACATCCAGTCCTCGAGCCGTCCGTTGTCGAGGTAGAACGGCAGCGGCGCGGCGGGAGCGCCCCACCGGCACCCCAGCGCCCAAAGCGCGATCGCGGCGAGCGCGGCGGCGCCCGCCCAGAAAAAGAACACGGGCCGGTACGTCACCGCGGTGTCGAGGATCACGCCGAGAAAGCGAAAGCCGTCTTTCACGACGGAGAGCTTCGAGCGGCCGACGCGCTCCTCGTAGGGCATCGGCAGCTCGCCGATGCGAAGATTCGTGTCGAGCACGGCGCGCACGCTCATCGCCGGCGTCAGGTTCATGCCGTCGGGCAGCGGGTAGATGCGCGGCAGCGAGGCGCGCTTGAGGATCCGCATGCCGCTCGCGACGTCGGTGACCGAAGTCCCCGCGAGGATATTCACGAGCGTCCGGTACAGCCAGTTGCCGAGCACGCGCACCGGCGGCATGCGCGAGGCCGAGTGCATCCGCGAGCCGCAGGCGATGTCGAGTTTCTCTCGGTTGGCGAGCGCGACGAGCTCCGCGAAGAACTTCGGGTCGCAGGTGCCGTCGCAGTCGATGAAGCCGAGCCAGTCGCCCTTCGCGGCCTCGAAGCCGGTCTTGATCGCGGCGCCGTAGCCGCGGTTCTTCGGGTGGTCGATGACCTTCACGCCGGCGATCTGGCGGGCGAGTTTCGACGTCGCGTCGCGCGAGCCGTCGTTGACGAGGATGACCTCGACCTCGCTCAGGCCGAGGCCCGGCGCGGCGAGCTCCCCCTTGGCCGCGTCGAGACAGCGGCGCAGGATGTCCTGCACCGCTTTCTCCTCGTTGTAGGCCGGAATGACGATCGAGAAGATCATCTGAGCGTCGAAATTACCATTTTAGGCGCCCGGTCCCGCGGTCGAGCTCCACCGCCGAGCCGGTCGGCGCCTTGCAGCCCTTCGCCGCGAGCTCGACGAAGCCCCGGGCCGCCGCCTCGGGCGTCTTCACGGAGGCCGGGTCCTCCCGGGGGTACGCCTCCGCGCGCATGCGCGTGCGCGTCGCGGTCGGGTTCACCGTATAGAAGCGAATGCCGGCCCCGGCGCACTCCTCGGCCCAGACCTGGGTCATGCCTTCTACGCCGAACTTGCTGACCGCGTAGGGCCCCCAGCCCGCCCGGCCGCGGCGGCCGACCGACGAGGAGACGTTGATTACGCAGCCGGTCTTCCGGGGAAGCATGCTCGCGGCGAGGACCTCTCTCGTGAGCCGGAACGTCGCGCTCAAATTCACCGCCAGCGTCTCGGCCCAGTCCGCGTCGTCGACGTCGACGAGCGGGCCCTTCGGGCCGAGGATGCCGGCGTTGTTGACCAGCACGTCGACGCCGCCGAACTTCTTGATCGCCTTCGCAAGCAGGGCGCGCACGCCGGGGAGATTTCGGATGTCGAGCGGCTCGGCCACGACTTCCGCGCCGAGCGCCTTCGCCTCGCGCGCGGCGGAGTCGAGCTCCTCCGCGGTGCGGCTGACCAGAACCAGCCGCGCTCCTTCGCGAGCGTAGGCCAGCGCGTCCGCGCGGCCGATGCCGCGGCCGGCGCCGGTGACCCACGCCGTCCGTTTGGCCAGCGCCTTCACGAGACTCCGAGCCTCTTGAGCACCGCGTCGGCGACGAGCGGCGCCTCGAGCCGGCTCAGGCAGTCGTGATGGCCGCAGTTGGTGAAATTGAGGACGCCGGGGCCTTCCTCCGCGGTGCCCATCACCACGCACGGCGCGCACGGCACGGGATGGACGACCTCCGTGTGCTTGGCGGGTTCCCACACCACGCCGTAGCCCGTCCGCTCGACGGGGCCCCACACCGAGACCGTCGGGACGCCCTGCGCCATCGCGGCCTTGGACAGGCCGGTGTCGCTCGAAAGAAATAGCTCGCAGCGCGCGATCGCGGCGAAGGTCTCGAGCATGCCGCAGGTCCCGGCCAGGAGCACGCACTCGCCGCCGAAGGCCTCGGCGAAGCGCTTCGCGCGCTCCCGCTCCTCCGGGCCCCCGACGACGACGACGCGGATCGGCAACCGCTCCGCCACGAGCTTAAGCGCCCGCGCCCAGCGTTCGATCGGCCACAGCTTCGCGTAGTTGGTCCCGGGCGGGCCGAGATGGAGGCCGAGCGTGCGCTTCCCCGGCGCGTCGGGCACCGCCCGGCGCGCGGCCTCGCGCGCGACGTCGGAGACCGCGAGCATTGGACGGGACTCGGCGGCGGGCGGCGCCGCGACGCCGAGAGCGTGGACGAGCCCGAGGTTGCGCTCGACCGCGTGCTCGCCGGGAGAGAGCCAAACGGGGTAATTGATCGTCAGCCGGCGCTCGAGCTCCTGCCGCGTGATCGCTCGCCGGAGCTTCCAGAGGAGGTGGCCGGGGCCCGTCCACTCGCGGTTGGGCGAACTCACCAGCCGCAGGTGGCCGGCGCGCACCGGGATGCCGAGGAGAGCGGGCGCGATCCCGCGCAGCGGCGTGCCGGGGCCGAGGACCACAACGTCGAAGGCGCCTTCGCGGATCTTGGCCGCGAGCTCGCGCCGCGCACCGCCCGTGCCGTTCCAGAGATCGGACGACGAGAAGCGCCAATACTCGTCGGCCAAGCCCGACGTCGCCAGCATGTCGGTGCCGACGTAGTAATCCGCGACGTAGACGAGCTTCGCCTTGGGCCAAGCCTTTCGCAGCGCCTCGAGCACGGGCAGAAAGAAGATCGTGTCGCCGACGGCGCCGTAGGCGACGACCAGGATGCGGCGCGGGTCCGCGGGCACCGGGCCCTCGGCGCGCGTCGCGCGCGCGGCGAGCAGCCGGAAGGTGTGTACGGCGACGCTCGCGGCCTCCGCGAGCTTTCGGATCACGCGGGCCGTCCGTCCGGGTCGCTGACGACCCGGCGCCGCAGGCCGACTAAGCCCGGCACGCGCGCGTAAACCTCGGCGAGCCCCATGTAGAGGCCCGGCGAGACGAGCGCCGCGAGCAGGCTCGCCTTCTTGAAGGCGCCGTAGCCGGCCGGCAGCGTCTTCCCGAGCCGGCGCCACGACTCGAGCGCCGCGCCCCGCTCCCCCCGGTGGCAATGCAGGAGGTACTCGTCCTGCAGGACCTCCGCGTTCCGGCGGCGCTTTTCCCCCTCGGAGAACGCGAGGCCGAGGCCGGCCG
>JACRDR010000086.1 GCA_016212845.1 Elusimicrobiota bacterium | reverse complement strand
ACGCGGTGCGCGCGTGCCGCGCGGCCCTGCTCAATCAGAAGCGCCTCAAGACGCTGCGCGAGGAGTTCTCGCGCGAAGGCCTGCCGCCCGTCGCCGTCCGCATCGGGCTCAACACCGGCCCGAGCTCGGTCGGCAACATGGGCTCGCCGCGGCGCTTCAACTACACCGCGATCGGCGATCCGGTGAACCTCGCCTCCCGGCTGGAAGGCGTGAACAAGTACTACGGCACCTACATCCTGCTCTCGGGCGCGACCGAGGCCCTCGCGCGTCCCGCCATCGAGACGCGCGAGCTCGACCGCGTGAAGGTGAAGGGCAAGAACGAGCCGATCACGCTCTACGAGCTCCTCGGGCTCAAGGGCGAGACCGAGCCGGCGCTGCTCGCGATGCGAGACGAGTTCGCCTCCGGCGTCGCGGCCTACCGCCGGCGCGAGTGGGACGCGGCCGAGCGCGTTTTTAAGAGGTTCCCGGAGGACGGGCCGTCCAAGCTCCTGCTCGAGAGGATCGCGGAGCATCGCGAGTCGCCGCCCCCGGACGGCTGGGACGGCTCGCACGCCCTGACGGAGAAGTAGGCTTCTAGCGCTTGCGGACGCTGAAGGCCGCGCCGGAGACGCGCTTGGCGGCTTCGCCCCACCCGGTGAGCTTGTTCCAGGCCAGCTCGAGGTAGCGCTTGCCGTGCGTGCGCCACAGTCCCGCGTCGCCCGGGAGCCAGACGGAGAGGCCGTTGGAGTTCGGCCGGTCCTTGCTCGAGCCGTGCGCGATGACGAGCTCCTGCAGCGTGCGCGCGGCGGCGTCGAGCACGGGCGCCGAGACGACGCGCGCGCCTTTGCCGAGCAGCTGCACGAAGTGGAGGTAGTCGCCGTAGTCGGGGAAACCGTAGCGCTCGGTGCCGCGCGCGGCCTTCCGCACCGCGTCGATGCCGTTCTTGTCGAGGCCGGCGATCTCGGCGGCGAGGTTCTTGGCCGCGGCGACGAAGGCGTCCCATTTGGCGAGGTCGAGTCCGGAGAACGTGACCGCGCTGCCGTACGCCTTCACGAACGTGTCGGTGAGCGCTTTCACGAGCGCCGCGCCGTCGTCGGTGGGGCCGGCGGCGAGCCACTGCTTGAGCGCCTTGTCGTAGATCCAGCCGGCGCCGGGCTCGAGCTCCTCGGAGCCCGCGAAATAGCGGACCGAATCCTTCACCTCGGCGACCACTTCGGCCATCGCCATGAGGCACGCGTCGAAGCCGAGCACGTCGATGGGGCGGCCGATGAGCGCCTTCACCTTCGCCATCACCTGGCCGACCTGCTCGGTGGTGATGTGGTTGCCGGTCTGGTCGTCCCAGGAGACGTCCATCGGCGAGACGCTGCGATTCGCGCCGGTCCGGCGAATGTGCCAGCCGCTTCCGTGGTCCCAGATGTCGACCATGTAGCGCTGCGCCGGGAACTTTTCCGTCGTCCACTTGATGAACTCGTAAAGCTGGTTGGCGTCGCCCATGTCGACGGCGGGCAAGCTCTCGATGACGGGCGAGCTCACTTCGCCGGACTCGGAGCGCTTGATGAGCATGCGCTTGGTCGGCTTGCCGAGCGAGGCCCACTGCACCACGATGTTCACGCGGTCGTTGGAGCCGACCTGCTCCATCTGCTTCATGTTCAGCGTGCCGAAGCGGTCGAGGTTGTTGTGGCCGTTGAGGAAGACCATGAAGGTCCACTCCTTCGGCTCGGCCTTGGGCGCGGTGCCGTCGAAGAGCGACTCGGTCGCGGCGTCCTTGCCCTGGCCGGCGCCCTGATCCTTCGAGCCGGTGGCTTGAGAACGGTTCGTCTGGCCGCCGCCGGGCTGCTGGAGCGCCTGCACCGCGGCCGCGAGGCTGGTCGCCGCCGAGCCGCCCTGAAGCGCCGCGGCGACGCCCTCGCCCTTCGCGGTCGAGCCGAGGCTCCGCGCCGTTCCGCCGCCGGCGGCCGGCCCTTCGCCGCGGACGGGGAGCGTCCGGCCGACGTTGACGACGGGAGACAGAAGGCTCGCGCCGAGGCCGATGGAAGGGGTATTGAGAAGGGCGGCTCCGCCCGTTTGCGTCATCACCGGAGCCACGCCCACGCCGGCTGGCGCGACGGTCGGCACGCTCGTGCGGACGGTCTGGGCGAAGAGGGTGGTCGCGGCCAAGGCGAACGGAAGCAGGGTGGAAATCATGGCCCGCATCGTACTCCCGAACGCCCCCTCCGGGCGTGAGCCCATGAGGGCACCCACGCGGGGCCGTTGTCCCTATCCGGAAAGGGGACCGAGGGCCTAGATTCCTACGCCGGGAGGCTCGTCGGGGGTGAGCATGACGCGGTCGCGGAGGTAATGGCGCCAGTCCTCCTCCGAGCCGCAGAAGACGTCGAGATCGACCGGCCCTTTGACGCCGGGCACGCGCGCGCGGGAAGCGAACTGCCAGAAGCGCCATTCGACCGGGAAGCCCCGCTCGGGCCGCAAGACGACGCTGCGCACCCAGAGCTCTCCGCCGGGAGGGATCGACGCCCGGTATCGTTCCCAGAAGCCGCCGGTGACGTAGAAGACCGGCTTCGCGCCGAGGGCGCGCTCGACCCGCCCCGAGAAGGCCTTCAGCTCGCGCGCGAGGTCCTCGGGGGGCGGCCGGTCGCCGCAGTTGCCCGTGAACTCGAGATCGACCGCCGGCGGCAGCATGGGGCCGCGCACGCGTGAGAGCACGCGGATGAAGTTCGCCGCCTGCTCCGCGCCGGGCTTGCAAAACGAGTAGTAGTGGTACGCGCCGGCGGCCAGTCCCGCCTCCTGCGCGCCGCGCCAGTTGCGCTCGAACGCGGGGTCGCCCAAGTCGCCGCCCTCGGACGCCTTCACGTACGCGAACGCGAGGCCTCGGCCGGCGACCGCCGTCCAATCGATCGCGCCCTGATGGTGCGAGACGTCGACGCCTTGGACCGGGTAGCGCTCCGGGTCCGGATACTGAAGGCGAACCCAGCCCGCGTGCACGAGCCAGCCGGCGGCGACGGCGGAAAATCCTGCGAGGCGGGCGAGACTGGTCATCACTCCTGTTACGTCCGCCGGCTCGCCTTAATTTCAGTTCGGGATGAGGATTCCGGTGATCGCCGCGCCCGCCGACGCGATGGAGGAGAGGGTCATGTACGGCTTGCCGCCGTAGGCGCTCATGATCTCGCCGGTGTGTCCGACGAAAAACTTTCCGTCGGACCAGCCTTGGATGAAGAAGTAGTGGCGCGTAGTCGAGACGATCACCGGCTTGCCTTCCTCGAGCGCGTGAAAGATCGTGTCGTTCAGCTCGGAAAAGTCGGCCCGCGAGTTCATCCAAAGCGATACCTTGGCCGCGTCGACGCCGACGAGTCCGACGAGCGCGTGCTCCGCGCCGAGCCCGTGCATCCCGACGTTCGCGTCCCACAGCCGGCGGTCGACGGCGATCTCGCGGACCTCGTCGATGCGGTCGAGCTCGGGATTCCGCTCGACGGCCCGCTGCAGCGCCTCGGCGGCGATGAGCCCACACGCCGAATACCGGTCGCCGTTCCGCCAGCCGGGAAAGTCCGCGGCCTTGGCTTGAGCGCGGGCGAAGTCGAATTCGTTGTCGAGCAGCGAGCCGGTCGCGACGGGCGAGCGGCCGGGCTCCGCGGGCTGAGACGCAGCTGGAAGCGGGATAGGGGCCGACGGCGCCCGGGGCGCCGCGAAGCCGCCGCCGGTCGCTCCATGCGAGACGCTCGGCGCGCCCGCGGCCGGCGCGGCGCCGGAAGGCGCTTCGATCGCGGAGCCCGCGATCCGCATGCCGTCGAAAACCGGAGCGCCGGAACCGCCGGCGATGCCGTCGCCCGCTTCCACCGCGTGCGTCCAGCCGAGCGACTGGCCTATCAGGGCGCCGGCGGGAGTCTCCAGGGAAGTCGGGGCGGTCGCGGGCGCCGCGGTCTTCGGCGCGAGGCGGAGGCCGGTCCAGGAAGGACGGGAGATGCGGGCGGTGAAGCGGGCTCGGTGGACGGGCGCCGGGGCGTCTCGCAGGCCGTCGGTCTCCGCGGAGGCGGGCAGGGCCCAAAGCAGGGAGGCGGCGGCCGCGACGGCGTATCGAAGGTCCATACCGGGAGGATACCGGAACTTCGGGAGAGACCGTAGGAAAGTCGGGGGAAGGATGATTCTGCAGGTATTTACTGCTTAATTCAATTGCGTCGGCCGGCCTTGAAGCGGCCTTAAGCCTGGCGCCGGAACGGGCGGCTGGACTTGCGGCGCAGACCGAGCCACTTGAACTTCACCGGGGTCCCGAAGAGGTTCGTGTTCATGCCTAGAGGGTAGCTCGCGACGCCGCCCATCCCCAGGGCAGTAGGTCCCGGGACCGCCTAGGCACTGCGGTCCCAGGCCTAGGAGGCCAATCGGCACCTGGACGCCGGGCCGATTCTCTTTGCGCTCAGTGAAGGACGGGCTGCCGGCGGCGCTCGACCAGCGGGCGCCGGTCGAAGAGGCGGCGGACGCGGCGGCTGTCGAGGCTGTAGGGTCCCGCGCCGAAGAACGCCCAAGCGGTCGCGCCGCCGATCAGCGATAGGTTCTTGAAGAAGTGGCCCTGCTGCTGCATCGCCTGGATGGGGTCGGCGACGTTCCAGAAGTCGTGCATCGTGAAGGTCACGGGCAGCAAGAATAGCAGCAGCAGCCACGCGCCGGCGCGGGCGCGCCAGCCGAACATCAGCATGAGCCCTCCCGCGAGCGCGAGCAGTCCGCTGAGCGGCACGAGCAGCTGGGGCATCGGAACTCCGTGTCCGGCCGCGTAGTCGATGGTCTGGGGCGAAAAGTGCTTAAGCCCCGAAAATACGAAAATCGCGCAGTAGAGCACGCGGCCGGTCAAGAGCGTCAAGTTCATGTTCGCCTCCTCTAATAGAGTAGCAACCCTACATCAGGCGCCGGGTTTCCAGGGCGTGTAGGATTTTGGAACGCGTGAGCATGCCGCGCAGGCGGCCTTCGTCGATGACCGGAAGATGGCTCGCGCCGCCTTTCGCCATCCGGTCCAGGGCGTCGGCGGCGGGCATGAGCGGACCGAGCGTCTCGCCGGGCTCTAGCCGCCGCATCGCTT
>JACRDR010000085.1 GCA_016212845.1 Elusimicrobiota bacterium | reverse complement strand
GGCCGCGGTGAAAACCCCGACCCTTCAGCAGCTGCTGGACGGCCCGCGCGCCCCGGGCGAGCTGGTCGTCGTGGCTCACCCCCTGGGCTTCAAGAACTGGGACAACGCGAGCATCGCCGGGATGGAAATCTACGACCTGGCCGATAACTTCATGCCGCCGAGCGTGTGGCGCACCGCCGGGAGAATGACCGCGCTCGCGGCGCGGGCCCTCGGCGTCCGGCTGTTCGGCCGCTCGACCCGGGACATCCTGATCGACCGGCTGGAAAGGCCGGACGCGCAGCTCAAGAAGTGGGACGAACAACTGGCCCGGGGCCGGCATATCGCGGGCTTCGGCGCGCCGGACGCCCATCAAAACATGAGGATGTTCGGGGTGCAGCTCGATCGGTACGCCGAGACGCTTCGCTTCCCCGCCGTTCATATCCTGGCCGGCGAACTCACCGCGCAGGCTCTGGCCGCCGCCCTCAAGAGCGGCAGGAGCTACACGGCCTTCGACCTGATCGCCGATCCCCGGGGTTTCGAATTCATCGCGTCGGACGACGCGGGGCTCCACGCGCAGGGCGACGCGGTGCCCATGCCTCCGGGACGCCCCGCGGACTTGACCGCGCGGCTTCCGCGCGAAGCCAGGATCCGCCTGTTCAAGAACGGAGAGCTAGTTCAAGAGACTTCCGCCGCCGAATTGAGCTATACCGCGCGGGAACCCGGGGCGTATCGGGTCGAGGCCGAGTTGAACGTCCGAGGCAAATGGAAACCCTGGATCTACTCGAACCCCATCTATTTGGAGTCGTCGAAGTAGCCCATGATCGCGCTCGGCGCCTGATTCAATCCGACTTTGCATCCGTGCTTCCGATGCATAATCCCGTTTCTGGACCTCTTGCCGCGCGCGGCCTTCCCTCCAGCCCCGGGCGCGGGTCGGGGGCCGGGGGTAAAATAAATTCGATGACGTTTGGGGGATGCTTATGATGAAAAGGATGCTTTCTCTCGGTTTGACGGCGGCGCTGGTCGCTCCCGGTCCCTTTGCGGCCCAGGCGGCGGCGCAGAGTTTTCGGCTGTCTTCCATGAGGCTTTCACCCGCGTCGTCCAGCATCGGCGCCGCATCCGTTGCCGGCGCTCAGGTTTCCGCGGCTCTTTCCATCCATTCGATCGGCGCCGCCTCCTCGCCGGGGGTGGCTTTCCCGGTTTCAGCGGCCGTCCCGCTTGCCGCCGCGGTTCCGGCGGCCGCGGCTCCTGCCGCCGCAGCTCCGGCCATTGCGGTCCCGGCGGCGGCCGTCGCCGGCGCGGCCCTGGCCCGGCCTATCGCTGCGGCTGCCGATCCCTCAGTCCTCGGCCACTTCGCCTCCGGCGTCTCCCAGCGCGACACGAATAAGGACGAGCAGAACGTTCGGCGGCTCTACGGCGAATCGGAGAGAGGCCTGGCGGCCGCCGATGCCGTGCCTGGAGCGGAGGGCGTGTTCGCCTCGCGGCCCCGTCTCGACGTCCCCTCCATCGGCGAGAGGCCGTCGGCTAAAGCCGCCGCCGTCGGGAGCGCGGCGCTCCCGAAGTCCGCGCCGCGCACCTTCACCGGGAACGTGTTCGGCGACCTCTATGCCGCGGCGCTCGTCGCCGCGGGCGGAGCCGTGATCGGCAGCCTCTTCGTTCTGTCGACGCCGCTGGTCCTCGCGGTGCCCGTGGCCGTCGCCGGCGTCGTTCTGTCCGCCAAGGGCGGGTACGACCGCCACGCCGCGGTCGCGACCGTCTGGTGGATGCCGGAGAAGGCCGCCGAGGAGACGGCGGCGGCCGGCGTCCGCAAGGCGAGGTTGACCACCATCGGCGGCCTCGCGATGCTGGCCGCGGCCGCCGGCCTCTGGGCGGCCGGCTCGACGGCCCTGGTCGGCCTGCCTCTGGCCGCGTTCGGCGTCGCGGCTTTGGTCAAGGCTCGCGCCGCGCTGGCCCGCTCCGGAAGACTCGGTGAGAAGTCGGCGACCGCGCCTTCGGTGGACGAGCGCGAGTCCGCCCGCGTGGATTCCGAGTATTACTTCCGCCAAGCGACCCGGCCCGCGGGCGGCGGCACGGCTCTGATCGGCGCGGGCGCCGCGGCCGCGTTCGGCGTTCCGACGGCCGTCGCCGGCGCGGCGCTCGGCGTGCTCGTCAGCGGTTGGCTTCTCGCCGCGCTTTCATTCGTCGCGATCGCCAAGGCCCAGGAAAAGAAGGCCGCCCGCGCTCTGCTGGGAAAAGGCGGGCGCATCCGGAGGTTGTCCGCCGTCCCGGGCGTGGTCGGGGTGACGGTCGTGGACGGGGCGGACGCCGATGAGAAGGAGTTGGGCGTGCGCGCGTGGGAGATCGTCGTCAGCTTCGTCGATCAAGCCTCTCTGAACCGGGCGCGCGCCGGCAAGCGGGTGTCCAAGACCATTCCCGGGAGCAGCCGCTGGAGCGGGCCTTATCCGGTCAAGCTCAAAGTCGAGACGCGGTGGGAGTCCATGCTGCGCCGGTGGACGACAGGCCCGCGTTGACAGCGACGAGTCGACGTAAAGGAGAAATTATGGGGAAGAAGAGAGCGGCCGGCCCGCTGATCGCGCTTCTGCTGGGCGCTTTGGGGGCGGCGGCGAGCGCGGCGCAGACCCGGGCGGACTGGGACGCCGCCGATCCGGTGCCCCAATTTCGACGGCGCTTGGCCGAGGAAGCGCCGGCCGTCGCCGCGCCCCGCGACACGGCGCTGAAATCCGCCGCCGTCGACGAGGACGACGCCTTCGTCACGCCGGGAACCGGCAGTTGGGTCATGGATCGAGAAGACCGCGTCGGCCGCGTCGTCGAGGCGTTTTCGAACGGCGCCGTCCGTTATCGAGTCGGGAACGCCTTTTACGTCTCGAACGCCCTTTCCGAAGAGATCGGATACGGCGACGGCGTGTGGACCGGGGATGCGGTGATCGATCCGGACAATGATATCGGAACGGTCGTGCGCATCTTCGCGGGCGGCCGGATCCAGTATCGGGTGCGCGGGGCTCTTTACGTCGCGAAGGGCGGCCTCCGGCGCGAGGTCGACGAGTACCCGGTCTTCCACGGCCGGACGCTTTCGCGCGGGTCCTCGATCGTCACCGCGGAGGGCCGGCCGTTCACGGTCGAGCGCGTCTTCTCGGACGCCCGCGTGACCGTCCGCGCGGACGGGAAGACCATGGTCCTCGACCGGACCCGCTATACGCTGGTCCGCGGCAAAGGGGAGCGGTGATCATGGACAAGAGAACGCCGAATCTGACGGTCAAGATCGCGCTGGCCATGTCTCTCCTCTGCGTTTCCGGCTGGGCCGCCGCGGAGACGGCCGAGTTCGGCCGGCT
>JACRDR010000084.1 GCA_016212845.1 Elusimicrobiota bacterium | reverse complement strand
GGACGGCACCAACGACGAGGGCAACCCCGTCGCGACCGGGACCTACGTGTTCCTCGTCTCCACCGACAAAGGCCAGACCACCGGCCGCCTCGCCCTAATCCGCTAGAGTCAATTTGGGGCCTGTCCCCAAATTGACTTCGTCGAAGGCTTCGAGCAGCATGCCGCTGCTCCAGGAAAACGGCGCCTCCGAGCGGTAGAGCCACGTCCGGACTTCTTGGCCGTCCTCGGGGCGGTAGACTTCCGAGATCGACTTTTCCCGGACGATCCGTTCGCAGAGCGTGCGCAGCAGCGCGTCCCGCCGCTCGACTCGTCCCGCCCGGTGCAGCGCCCGCAGGGCCAGAGCGCTCACCCACAGCCACACGAAATCGTCCTGGTAGCCGTGCACCAGCGCGAGCCGCGCGAACCAGCCCTTCTCGAAATACGAGTAGCGCTCGCCGGCTTTCGGGCCCCACGGCGTCCACAGCCCCTTCGCCTCGATCGCGTCGAGGATGCGCTCCGTCTCGTCCTGGGTAGAAAAGCCCCACGCGATCGCCGCGAGGTTGCCGTCGGTGGAGAGGAGGGGAAACTCCGTCGTGTCGGCGAAGTACTCGCCGAGCCAAAACGCGCGCCGGAGCCTCGCGGCGAACTCGTCCGTTTCCTGCGCGCGGCCGAGCGCCTTCCAGAACTGGAGCTGCGTGAAGAAGACGTGCCCGCGCCGCGAACTGATCGTGTCCTTCCAGTCCGAGAAGGGCGGCTGGAAGATCAGTCCGTCGCGCATCTCGCTCCGGCACCAGGAGAGCGCGCGCTCGATCGAGGCCGCGTGCTTTTCCGCCAGGCCCGCCCGGCGGAGCGCGTCGACGACGAGCGCGTTCGTGTCGAACGACCACACCAGGTGGTCGCTGACGAAGTTCGGCCGGAGGGGGGAGGACAGCGAGAGCTTCTGGCCGAACGTGCCGCGCAGGAAGCGGGCGAGCGGGTGCAGGGAATCGAGCAGCCGGGGATAGAGCCCGTCCTCGCGCTGCAGGGCGACGAGCTCCTCCAAGGTGTCCAAGACCGGCTGCCGGAGGCCCGCCGCCAGCAGTCCGCCGGAGGCGAAGCAGAAATCCCGGGCCCAGACGGAGCCGTACTGGTTCGCCCCGGCGACCAGGACGGTCCGGCCGTTGCCCAGGGCGCGTAGGTTGGCTTCCAACTGCGCTTTGGCGACCGCCCGGGCGGGCCATAATTCCATCATATCCACGACATTTTGCTACAATTTTAAACGCTTGATCGCACGGAACCAGACCAAAGGAAGCACGGTCGCGACCAAGGTCGAGCGGGCCGATACGCTCATCAGCCGGGCCGTCGGGCTGCTGGGCCGGGGCTCGATGGAGCAGGGGGCGGGGCTTTGGCTCGACCCATGCGTGTCGGTGCACATGTTTTTCATGCGCTTCCCGATCGACGTCGTCTTCCTCGACCGGGAGGGGAAAGTGGTCCGGGTTTTCGAGGATTTGAAGCCCTGGCGGATGACCCCCTACGTTAACGGCGCTCGAAGCGCCCTGGAGCTGGCGGGTGGGAGCCTCCGGGGTTCCGTCGAGACGGGCGACATTTTGGAGATTTCGTGAGCGAGACGACCGATAAGCCGTTCATGACGACGTCCGGCATCGAGGTTCAGCGGGTGTACGGCCCCCTGGCCCCCGAGGGCCCGGCGCGCTTCGACACCGCTTCTCCCGCCTACGAGGCGAACCTCGGCCGCGCCGGCGAGGCCCCTTACACCCGCGGCATCCAGAAGACGATGTATCGCGGCCGCCTGTGGACGATGCGGCAGTACGCGGGCTTCGGCACCGCCGCCGAGACCAACGAGCGCTTCCGCTTCCTCCTCAGCCAGGGCCAGACCGGCCTTTCCACCGCCTTCGACCTCCCGACCCAGATGGGCCTCGACGCGGATCACCCTAGATCCCAGGGCGAAGTGGGCCGCGTCGGCGTGCACATCGGCACGATTAACGACATGGAGGAACTCTTCGCGGGCATCCCCCAGGCCGAAGTCTCCACTTCCCTGACGATCAACTCGACCGCGCCGGTCCTGCTCGCGTTCTACGCGGCGGTGGCCAAGAAGCGGGGCGTCGACGTCAAGGCCTTGCGCGGAACGCTCCAGAACGACATCCTCAAGGAGTACATCGCGCGGGGGACGTGGATTTACCCGCCGGCCTCGAGCCTGCGGCTCTGCGCGGACGTCATCGAGTATACGACCAAGAACATGCCTCAGTGGCATCCGATCTCGATCTCGGGCTATCACATCCGCGAAGCCGGCTCCAACGCGGTGCAGGAGCTCGCGTTCACTTTCGCGAACGCGGAAGTCTACGTGGGTAGCCTGCTCGAGCGCGGACTCTCCGTCGACGACTTCGGCCCCCGTCTCGCTTTCTTCTTCGGCTGCCATAACCACTTTCTCGAGGAGGTCGCCAAGTTCCGCGCCGCGCGGCGGATCTGGTCCCGCCTGATGAAGGAGGAGTACGGCGCCAAGGACCCGAAGACGCAGGCGCTCAAGTTCCACGTGCAGACCTGCGGCTCGACGTTGACCGGCCAGCAGCCGGTCAACAACGTGGTCCGCGTCGCCCTGCAGGCGATGGCCGCGGTGCTCGGCGGAGCGCAGTCCCTGCACACCAACGCCTACGACGAGGCGCTCGCCCTTCCCTCCGAGGAGGCGGCGCAGCTCGCGCTGCGCACCCAGCAGATCCTCGCCTACGAAACCGGCGTGGTCGACTGCGTGGACCCGCTCGGCGGCGCGTACGCGGTGGAAGCCCTGACGGATCAGCTCGAGGCCCGCGTCCTGGAGTTGAGGGCGAAGGTGAACGAGAAAGGCGGCATGCTCAAGGCGATCGACCAGGGCTTCGTCCAAAACGAGATTCAAGAGGCCTCGTACCGCTATCAGCAGGACATCGAGGCCGCCCGCCGCAAGATCGTCGGCGTCAACGCGTACGCCCACGAGGAAAAGGCCAAGGCTCGCGAGCTCCTCAAGGTCTCGCCCGAGCTCGAGAAGAAGCAGGTGGAAAAGCTTTCGAAGTTCAAGAAGGACCGCGACGAGGGGCAGTCGAAGCGCGCCTTGGAAAGTCTCGCGGCGGCAGCGAAGCAGCCCCGGGAGAATACGTTTCCGCATATCCTGACCGCCGTGGAAGCCGGCGCGACGCTCGGAGAGGTCTGCGGCGTGCTCCGCGGGGTCTTCGGAGAACACCATGGCGGTTAAAGGTCTCCAGCGCCGCAAGACGGTCTTCGAGGTTCTGCAGGAGCGCAATCTTCTTCCTGAGGACAAGCTCAAGGCCGCCGACGAGGACGCGCGCAAGCACGCCCGCTCGATTCAGCAGTCGATCGTCGAGCTCGGCTTCATGGGCAAGCCGCCCCTGCTCAAGGCGCTCTCCGAGGAGTGGCGGGTCAAGGCCGTCGACCTCAGCCAGATGGACATCGACAAGGAAGTCGTCTCCATCATCCCCGAGGCCGTCGCCCGCCGCCACCTCGCCGTGCCCTTCGCGAAGGAAGAGTCCGTGCTCTTCATCGCGATGGCCGACCCCCGCGACTTCTTCGTCTCCGAGGACATCCATCTCCGCACCGGCCTCGAGGTGCAGGCGTATCTCGCCCTCCCGCAGGACATCATCGGCGCCCTCGACACCGCTTACGGCAAGGGCACCGGCGCCGCGGTATCCAAGCTCGTCGACGCGATCCAAGCGCAAGGGAACTCCGCCCCCGACGCTCCGGGCATGGAGATCAAAAAGGAGGAGCCGAAGTCCGACATCGCGGAAGTCGACGCCTCCGCGCCCGAAGTCGAGAAGTTCGTCAACGCCATCATCCTCACGGCGCTCACAATGAAGGCCTCGGACATTCACATCGAGCCTTGCGAGGACCCCAACGGCAAGGACTCGAAGATCCTGCTGCGCTTCCGCGTCGACGGCATGCTCCGTCCCGCCACCTTCAGCGTGCCGTGGGCGTACCGCCAGGCGCTCATGGCGAAGATCAAGATCATGTCGAACTCGATGAACATCACCGAGCGCAGAATCCCGCAATCGGGACGTATTCAGGTCATCGCCGGCGGCAATCCCATCGAGTTCCGCGTCGAGATCGTGCCCACCGTCTACGGCGAGAGCTGCGTCATGCGTATCTTGGACCGCGGCTCCGTTCGCGTCGACATCAAGACCATGGGCTTTTTGGATGATACGCTCCAGGGCATCCTCGGCCTGCTGGGCGGCATCGGCGGCAAGAAAAACTACGGTCTGATCATCGTGTGCGGTCCGACCGGCTCCGGTAAATCGACCACGCTCTACGGCTGCCTCAACTACGCGAACCGGCCGGACATCAAGATCCTTACCGCCGAGAACCCCGTCGAGTACAACATCGACGGCATCGTGCAGGTGCCGGTCAACCCGGAACTCAAGCTCGGCGGCGACAAGTGCTTCAACTTCGCGTCGGCGCTGCGTTCCTTCCTCCGGTTGGACCCCGACGTGATCATGATCGGCGAAATTCGCGACGAGGAAACGGCGCACATCGCCATGGAAGCCGCCATGACCGGCCACTTGGTGTTCTCCACCATCCACACCAACGACGCGCCCTCCGCCATCTCCCGTATCGCGGAAATGGGAGTCCCGGCCTACATGGTGGCCTCCACGATGAAGGCGGTGCTCGCCCAGCGTCTCGCGCGGCGGCTCTGCAAGGACTGCAAGAAGCAGATCGACGTCACGCCCGTCGAGATCGAGATCTTCAAGTCGATGAACGTCAAGCCGCCGGCGGACGGAAAGATCTACGCGCCGGTCGGCTGCGACGCCTGCAAGAACATCGGCTACAAGGGCCGCGTCGGCATCCACGAGCTCTTGATCCTCTCGCCGACGATCCGGACCAAGGCGCTCGAGACGCTGGCCGCCGACGTCCTCCGGGAGACGGCGTTGAAGGAAGGGTTTAGGACCATCCAAATGGACGGCCTCGAGAAGGTGAAGCAGGGGCACACGACCATCTCCGAGGTGCTCGGCGGCGGGGCCCTCCCCGACACGAAGAAATAACATGGCAGAACAAAACGGCGGCGCACCTGTGGAAAAGAACGGAAGCGGCGGAGGGCTCAACGCGGCGGTCGCCCTCGACCTGTTTTCGATCGCGGGCTCTCTCAACTCGACGCTCGATCTGGACTTCCTCCTTCAGAAGATCGGCCTCGCGGCGGAGCGGCTGCTCGACTCCGAGGCGAGCGCGATCATGCTCGTCACCGACGACAAGAAGAACCTCTACTTCCGCGTCGCCTCCGGCGGCGGTTCCGCGGCTCTGAAAAAGATGACCCTGCCCATCGGCAAGGGCATCGCCGGCTGGGTCGCGCAGAACCGCAAGCCGGAAGTGGTCGTCGACACCCGCGCGGACCCCCGCTTCGCGGGCCAGTTCGACAAGGCGTCGGGCTTCATCACGAAGTCGCTCCTCGCCGTGCCGATGCTGTTTCGCGGCGAGCTCGTCGGCGTGGCCGAGGTGCTCAACAAGCGCACCGGCCAGTACACCTCCGACGACATCGGCCTGCTCTCGAGCCTGGCGAACCTGGCGTCCGTCGCGATCACGAACACCAAGATCATCCAGGACCAGAAGAACTTCTTTTCGCACGTCATCGAGCTGCTCACCGCGACGATCGAGACGTCCCGTCCGCGCATGGAAGGCCACCCGCCGCGCGCGGCGCGCCTCGCCTGCGCGATCGGCCGCGCGCTCGAGGTCGAGGAATACGACTACAAGATGCTGTACTACGCCGGCATCCTGCACGACATCGGCTACATCGCTTTCCGCAACCCGCGCCTGCTCGCCGAGATGGGCCTCACCAGCGCGGCGGAGGAGAATCACCCGGTGCTCTCCTTCAAGATGCTCGAGGGCATCACGATGATCGAGGGCGCGGTCCCGATGATCCAGCACCACCACGAGCATTGGGACGGCTCCGGCTTTCCGAACAAGATGAAGGCCGAGGCGATTCCGCTCGGCGCCCGAATCCTTTGCGTCGTGGAGTCGATGGAGGAGCTGTACATGATGGGCCTGCGCAACGAGGACCTTTTCAAGCGGGCCATCGACGAGATCAAGAACGGCGCCGGGACCCGCTTCGATCCGAACGTAGCCGAGGCGGCCGTCGCGCTTCTCGAGACCGATCCCGGAATCTGGGGCTAACCATGTCTCTCACCGCACGCATCCTCATCGCCAAGCCCGGACTCGACGGCCACGACCGCGGAGCGAAGGTCATCGTTCGCGCGCTGCGCGACGCCGGTTTCGAGGTGATCTACACCGGCATCCGGCAGACGCCCGAGATGATCGCGCAGACCGCGATCCAGGAAGACGTCGACGCGATCGGCCTCTCGCTGCTCTCCGGCGCGCACATGACTCTCTTCCCCAGGATATGCGATCTCTTGAAGGAGAAGGGCCTGGGAGACGTCCTCGTCTTCGGGGGCGGCATCATTCCCGATGAAGATGTCGCTCTTCTCAAAGAGAAGGGCATGGACGAGATCTTCGGCCCCGGCACTCCGACCGCGGCCATCGTCGAGTATCTCCACAAGCGTCTCCCCGCGAAGGCGGGCTCCACCAAGGCGTGACGGCCACGGCGTCCTCCTCCGAAGCCGGCAAGTCGCTGGTCGCCCGC
>JACRDR010000095.1 GCA_016212845.1 Elusimicrobiota bacterium | reverse complement strand
GGATGAGCTGGGGGATCGCGGTGCGGCGCACGAAGTGCGCGGCGTTGGCGCGCGCGGCCACCGTCGGGCGGATGCGGTTGGACTCGGCGAAAAACACCGCGGAGGCGCCCCCTTCCCCGCTCTCGCGCAGGGCCTTCCCGCGCTCGTAGTCCACCTGGGCGAGCTGACGGCGCAGGTCGACGATCTTGGCGCGCTCCTGCCACAGCAGGACGCCCGCGATCGCCGCGGCTCCCGCGAGCGCGAGGGCGCGCGCGCGCCGCCGCCGCTCGGCGTCCCGCTGGCGCAGCTCGTCGAAGCCGACGCCGAGGAGGCCCGCGGCGACCTTCAGCAGGCAGTTTTCCTTCCCGTCCATGCCTTCCCGGGCGTCGGCGGCGATCGGCTCGGCGGGCTCCTCCGTGAGCGCCCCGCCGGGCCCGAGTTTGAACCGCAGCGACTTCGCGAAGCACTCCTCGGCGGCGCCCGCGGCCTTGTCGGAGGCGTTCGGCTCGCCGTCGACGATCAAGCAGAGCACGCGGTCGGCCTTCCCCTGCGCCTTGAAGGTCCGGATCTCGCCGTCGACCCAGCGCGAGGCGGCCGAGGCCTTCGAGCAGATGACGACGAGGTAGCGCGACTGGCGGAGCGCTTCCTCTATATTGCCGCCGAGGTCGCCGGAGGTCGGCAGCTCCTCGCGGTCGCGGAAGATCGGGTAGAGGCGGGCCGGGACTTTTTCGTCCCGGGAGGCGCGACCGATGAGGCGGCCGGGGACGACGAAGGTCTCGAGGCTCTTATGGAGCCAGTCGGCCCACGACTTGTCCCGGTGGCTGTAGCTGATGAAGGCCCAGTATTTGAAGTCCGGCATCGTGTCTAATGTACGCTAACCGGGGCTCTCTTATTTCAGCCGGAAGCCGACGTGCGCCATCACCACCGTCGCGCGCTCCTTCGAGTGGTAGTCGTAGACGATCACCGCGGTCTTGCCGTCGGCGGAGGCGTACGCGTCTTCCGCCGCGATCACCTCGGGGTGACCGTTCCAGACGGCGACGACCTTCCCCCCCGCGAGGAGCGTAAGCTTGTCCTTCACTATCTTCGCCTCGAACTTTCCCTTCTTGGGGGGCTGAAACGCCATCTTCTTCTGGCCTTTCTTCGAGATGATCTGGCATTCGGGCCAGCCGGTGACCGCGCCGCCGGCGCCTACTTTCAAAGGCATGCAGACGGTGTCCGCGTCCAAGCGGTAGTAGATGCCATCCGCCGCGATCCCGGTCAGCTTCTCGTCGGCGAAGGCCCCGGCGGGCAGCAGCAAGGCAGCCAGCAATATTCCCTTCATGACCCCAAGAGTAGGGGGCCCGCCCGAGGGCGTCAAGGGGTTTGACGGATCGGGTTTCCGGGGCTAGACTGGGGAAATGCGGATCTACCTCTCTTCCACCTCCGTCGATTTGAAGCCGTATCGCGAGGCCGTGCTCGGCGCCCTTCGCCGCATGGGCCACGACGCCGCGGCGATGGAGGACTACGGGGCCGAGGACCAGTGGCCGGCCGACAAGTGCGTGGCCGACGTCCAGTCGTGCCAGCTTTACGTCGGCGTCTTCGCGTGGCGCTACGGCTTCATCCCCGCGGGCCGGCAGTTTTCGGTCACCGAGATGGAGTACCTCGCCGCGCGCGAGAAAGGCATCCCCACCCTCATTTTCGTGCTCGACCCCGAGATCGCGTGGCCGCCGAAGTTCATCGACCGGGGCGAGAAGGCCGACCGCATCGAAGGACTGCGGGGACGCCTGATGAACACGCATCTCGTCAGCCTTTTCTCGAGCCCCGAGGATTTGGCCGCGAAGGTCGCCACCGCCGTCGCGCGCGCCGAAGGGGCCTCGGGCAAGGCGCCTCAGCCCGCCAAAGGCGGGCCCTCGTGGTCGCTCGCCGAAATTCGCGAGCGCGCGAAAAAGGCGAGCGAGGATTACTTCGAGAAGATGCAGCGGCAGAGGATCTTCCTGCCGCAGGTCTACGTCGCCCGCGCGGACGCGGAAAGCCATCTCGACGGCTTCTCGGACCCGGCTTGCTCGAAGACCGGCATGCTCCTGGTCGGCGCCTCCGGCACGGGAAAAACGAACACGCTGTGCCACTGGGTGCGGCGCTTCCAAGAGAATCCCGCGCGGCCGAAAGACGTGCTCCTCTTCCTCGGCGGCAGCACCCTCCCCGGCGGCCATTTCGACTTGAAGCAGTCGATCCTCGAGCGGCTGGAGGTCTCGGGGACGATGCCGGAGTTCCTCGCCGCTTTCGCCTCGATGCGCAAGGATTCGGACGCGCAGTTCATCATCGTCATCGACAGCGTCGACAAGCATCCCCAGCCCGCGGAGCTCATGCGCCAGATCGACGACCTCATCGTGCTCGAGGAAGTCCTTCCCTGGTACAAGGTGATCGTCTCGATCGCCGAGATCCCGTACGCGAAGCTGCGCAACGACGGCTTCGTGCCCAGCGCTCGCGACTACTACGCCGCGCCCTCCCCCGACGGCGAGTCGCTCGAGGTGCAGATCGGATTGCTCAACACCAAGGAGCTTTCCGACGCGTACATGAACTATTTGAAGGAGCCCGGCTTCGCGCCGGCCTCGACCTACGGCGAGCTCACCGACGAGGTCCGGCTCTCTTTGCGCAAGCCGCTGGTGCTGCGCATCGTGATGGAGCTCTTCCACGACCGGAAGGTGCCCGATCGCGTCCTCGGCACCGAGGTGCTCTTCGAGTACTGCACGAAGAAGATCTTCCGCCACCCGGACCGCCTGTTCTTCGTGAACCGGCTCGTGGACTTCCTCTACGACAACCACGCGACCTCCGCCTCCTTCGACAAGATCGCGCGCGAGCCCGATCTCCGCCAGGCGCTGCTCGACCACTCCTCCGAGTCGTGCTACGCGCACCTGCTCGACGAGCAGGTGCTCGAGGAGCAGACCAAGCGCGTCTCCTCGATCCTCCCCCCGCAGCGTTCCGTCGCCTTCACGTACGACCGCCTGCTCGAGTACCTCCTGCTCGCGAGACTCGCCGAGCGCTTCGGGATGCGTCCGGACGCCCTGCTCAAGCTCGCGAAGGAGGCGCCGGCCTATCTTCCGCTGCACGGCGTGCTCACGACGCTGCTCGTCACGAAGGCCGAGGAAAACAAGGCCGAGGAAGCCGCCGTCGTGTTCCAGGACGGCGAGCCGGAGGTGATGCGGCCGCTCGCGCGGCGCGTGTTCGCCGAGCTCGAGCACATCCGCCCGATGCGGGAGGGAGTGCCGGCCCGCGAGGAGCCGCTCGGCCGGCTCGTGGAGGCGATGGCGAAGTCGCACGCGAACTTCAGCGTGGAGCTGCTGCTCGGGGCCGCCGCCGAGCTGAGGAAGCTCGGCTATCTGCGCCGCTCCGCGTCGATCTACGAGGAGCTCAAGCCGCGCGCCGCCTCCCTCGAGCCGCGGCTGACGGTCGCGTACCATCGCGGACGCGGTCTGGTCAACGACGAGCTCGGCCACAACGCGGAGGCGCTCTCCGAGTTCCAGGCCGCGCTGGCGGTCGCCCGGTCCCTCAAGGATCGCGCGGCGGAGCAGGAGCTGCTCGACGACATCGGACGCATCCATCTCGACCTCGGCGACACGAAGAAGGCCCTGGAGGCGCTGTCCGCCTCCTTGGCTATCGACCGCGAGCTCGTCGCGCAGTCCGGCGGCTCCGCCGAGGCCCCCCCGGGCGAGGCGAGCTCGCTGTGGGGCCTGTCCCGGTTCCACCTCCTCGACGGCGGCGCCGGCGCCGCGCTCGAGCACGCCGAGGGCGCGCTGAAGATTCGCCGCGAGCTGGGCGACCGCCGCGCCGTGGCGGAGAGCGTGCTGCAGCTCGGCCGCTGTCAGCGCCGGTCGGGCCGGGCCGAGGATTCTTTGGCGAGCGTAGGCGAGGGGCTCTCGATCTTCCGCGAGGCGGGCTCGAAGCTCGGCATCGCGGAGTGCTTAGTCGAGCTGGGCTACGCCCAAGCCGACCTGGGAAAGCCCGCCGAGGCGTCCGCGAGCCTCGCCGAGGCGCTCGCGCGCTTCAAGGAGATCGGCAGCGTCGAACGCCTGGCCGAGGTGCATTCGGCCTTGGGCGACCAGGACCGCAAGGCGGGCTTGCGCGACTCGGCGCTCCGGCATTACGTGGAGGCCTTGGACCTGCACCGGGAGTCGGGCGACGACGGACCGGGCGGCGAGGTGGGGCGGCTGCGCCAAATGATCGCGGAACTGCGGCAGCCCTCCGCGGCCGGCGCCCGGACGGGCGCCGGCGCGGAAGGAGTCCCGGCTACTCGATGATGAGCTGGAATTCCTGCTGGCCGAGGTGGGCGACGAATTCCTCGACGGTCTTCTTGCTGCCCGAAATCCCCTTCTGCGGCTGAGTCATCTTCAGCTGCGGGACCGCGCTGGGCTGAAAGACTTCCTTCGCCTTCCCGAGCGCGATGCAGCCGTGGAGCTGCGTCACTTTCCCCGCCTGCACGTCGCCCATGAGGTTCGCCGGGTGGATGAGCACGTCGCTCCTTCCCGGGACGCCCTCGACGTGGTAGCACATGCCGTATTTCGGCGACTGGCCCCAGCGGCAGCGGTAGGTCCCTTTCGGGATCGACGACAGATTGTTTTGGTTGTGGCGGTCGGGCAACTCTCCGGTCACGCACGAAAAGCCCCCGTCCGACGTCAGCACTCCGAACGTCCCTTCGGGTCCGGACTCTTGGCGTTTGATCCTGACGGTCCTCATCGGCGGCACCTCCTGATAAATGCGAGTTTAGCCCCTATATTTCCGGTGTCAAGACCCAGTCGAGTATAATGCGGAGACTATGTATCAGCCCAAGCCCATCGACACCTCGGGCGTGACCTTGCCCCCTGAGATCGTCCAGCTGACGGAGAAGCTCGCCATCCAGGTCCACGAGTTGTGGTCCCGGCAGAGGATCGCCGACGGCTGGACGCACGGGCCTCATCGGGACGACGTCAAGAAGCAGCATCCGAACCTCGTCCCCTACGAGGAGCTCGCGGACGCCGACCGGGAATACGACCGGATCACCGCCCTGGGCACGATCAAGACGATCCTGGCCCTCGGCTACACGATCGCGAAGAAATAACTTAAGCCTGGGGTCAGACCCCAGGCTTAAGTTATTCTAGACGCCGATCGCGGCTTTCACTTTCTGCGCGAGGCCTTGGAGAGCGGAGATGTTGCCGCCCCGCGCCTTCTGCAGCACCCCGCCCAGCCGGGCCGAGAGCTCCTTGAGGTTCGTCGAGCGCGACGCGAGATCGTCGAGCGCGGCGCTTTGAATCTTGCCGCGGAGCACGGCGATCTCGGCGTTGGCGGCGGCGCGCGTCGCGTCGTCGGTTCCGAAATCGGCGCTTACGGCCTGCAGCGCGTTGATCGCGACCTTGTACAGGTCGCTCGCTTTCTCGTTCATCAGTTCGCCTCCTGGCGCCTCAACGACTCCTGCCGCAATTCGATCGCCTCCGCGTTGAACTTGCCCGTCGCGGCTTCGCGCTCCGCCTCCGACTCCTTGTTGAGCGCGGCCAGCGCCGTCTTCGCGGCGCCGAGCGCCTCGCGGTAGCCTCTAAAAAGCGACTGCTCGGCGGAGACGCGGCTCTCGGCGCGGCGCCAGGACTCTAGGTTCACCGCGACCTGATCGGTTAGGACGGCCAGGTGCTCGACGTCCGTGTCGCGCGGCATGCGCGCCGTCTCGAGCGGCGAGTAGGGCACCGGGCCCATGCCCGCCTTTTCGCGCAGGGCGTTGTGCGCCGAGACGAGGTCGGCGACCTCGGGCGTCGCCTTCAGGTCGCGCAGCTTCTTGTAGAAGCGGCTCGAAAGCCCGTCGACGGCCGCGCGAGGACCGTCCTGTTCCGCTCTGACCTGCTGGATCAGCAGCTCCTCGAGCGGCTCCGAGTCGACGAGCAAAATGTCTAAGATCGCGTCGATCGGCTTGTGCGCCTCTCGCACGGCTTTCGTGAAGTTCCGCTTGGCGAGCGCCTCCTGCACGTAGCCCGCGCCCGAAAGCAGGACGCCGACGTAGGGTACGGCGGAGGCGAACGCGAAGGTCGTCTGCGCGCTCGGCCGGTAGTTCGAGAGCTTCGCGCCCACGTCCTTCATGCCGCTCTTGAGCGACTTCGGGTCCTCGCCGCGCGCCATCCCGACGAGGACGCGGTTGTACTTGTCGATGATGCGCAGCGCCTCGAGCCGGGTCTCGAACGCCTGCCGGCGCTCCTCGAGCTTCGGCCCGCCGTGCTCCTCGGCGATCGAGGAGGCCCGCAGGTAGATGTCGCAACCCTCGTCGCGGACCTGGTCGAAGCGCTCGAGGTACACGTCGAACTCGGCGGTCTTCTTCGCGGGACCGGCGCAGGCAAGACTTAGC
>JACRDR010000091.1 GCA_016212845.1 Elusimicrobiota bacterium | reverse complement strand
GACGCCGACCAGCTCGACCAGGTGCTGCTCAACCTCTGCTTAAACGCGCGCGACGCCATTAATGGCGAGGGCCGCGTGAGCGTCTCCACCCGCGCGGCGACGCTCCAGGAGGCGCTCGCGTCGCCTCAGGGCGTTCTCCCTCCGGGACGCTACGCCGTGCTCGTCGTCGAAGACAGCGGGCACGGCATCTCGGCCGACCACCGGCAGCGCATCTTCGAGCCCTTCTTCACCACGCGCGCCCCGGGGCAGGGCACCGGCCTCGGACTGTCGATGGCCTACTCGATCGCGCATGATCACGGCGGCCTCCTGAGCTTCGAGAGCGAGGTCGGCCGGGGCTCCACGTTCACGCTGCTCGTTCCGGCCGCCGGCCCCGCCGCGCGGGAGCAGGCGCCTCCCCCCGTCTTAGCCGGCGCGGCGCCCGGCTCTCGCGGGACGATCCTCGTCGCCGACGACGAGCCTCTGGTGCGCGACGCGGTCGCGCGGGTGCTCGCGCCGCACGGCTTCAAACTGCTCGTAGCCAAGGACGGCGAGGAGGCGGCGAAGCTCTTCGAGGACGCGCCCGCGGGCGTCCGCCTCGTAATCCTCGACGTCGTCATGCCGAAGCTCGACGGGCTCGAGGCCTACGAGCGCATGCGCCGCCTGCGGCCGGACGTGCCCGTCCTGTTCATGAGCGGCTACGCGACCGCGCGGGCGCGCGACGTCATCCGCCGGCACGGCGCGGCTTTCTTGCCGAAGCCCTTCCTGCCTCGCGACCTGCTGGCCCGCGTCGACCAGGTGCTCGAACCCCGCCGATGAGCTTTTCGATCCTCGTGGTCGAAGACGACGCCGTCAATCAGAACGTGCTCAAGCGCTTCCTGACGGCCCGGGGCCTTTCCGTCACGGTCGCGGGGTCGGCGGAAGACGCGCTTCAGCTTCTGAGCGAGAAGTCTTTCGCGGCGATCCTGCTCGACAACGTCCTGCCCGGGATGACGGGCCTGCAGGCGCTGACCGAGATCGTCGCGAAGACGCAGGCGCCGGTCCTCATCATGACCGGACACGCCGACGAGGAGCTGAAGAAGGACGCGCTGCTCCTGGGGGCGAAGTCCTTCCTCTATAAGCCCTTCGACTTCGACCTGCTCGCCCGGACGGTGGAAGAGACGATCGGTCAGAAGTAGCCGAGCAGCGCGGCCGAGACTTCGTTCACCGGGACGCGGCGCTCGGCGGAAACCCTCAGCTCGAAGCCCTTTCCCAGGCGGACCTGCTGGGACGCCTTCATCCAGGATCGGGGCGGTCCCCAGCCGTAGCGGAGCTCCCCCGCTTCGACGAGCGCGCGCCACGACGGGCCGAACTCGACCTTCAGCCCCCCCGCAACGCCGCCCCCGCCGCGCCAGCCGCTTTCGAGGACCGGCCCCGCGCCGAAGTCGCCCGTGAGGAAGGCGTACCAGGTCTCGCGCCGGAAGAGCCGCGTGACCGCCGAGAGTCCTCCGCCGCCGCGGGCGTAGTAGTCAGCACAGCCCCAGCCCGCGCAGCGGTACTCGCGCGCCTGCTCGAGGCCCGTGGCCGCGAACCACGAGGTCTTCTTGATCCACGGGTCCCAGGGCGAGAGTGAGACGAGCCGCACGACGTCGAACGTCTCGAAGTAGGCCTCCTTCCGGCGGCCGTCGAGGCGCAAGACGGCGTTCGCCATCTCGAGCTGGTGGTCGGGGACGTAGCCGGCCGGGTCGTCCAAGAGATCGTGGAGCGCGGCGCGCCAGTACACGTCGGCGAACGGCCCGAGCGAGTTCGTGCCGCCGCCGGCGCCGATCCGCCGGGTCCGGTGCCCCGCCTCGGGCGGCGCCGGGTGAGGCGCGCCTTGCTCGTCCGGAGACGCGAGCCCGAGCTTGCCGCGCGCGACGAGGAGCTTACGCTCCTCCCGCTTTGCGGCGTCCGCGAGCTCCGTGTCGAAGCCCACGCGATAGCGGAACAGGTCGTGCGCGGAGTCGAGCGTGAGCGCCCGGCGCGCGGGCGGAAGCTTTTCGAGCGCCGGCAAGGATTCGGGGTCGGCGCCGCGCCCGAGCTTCCCCGCGAGCGCGGTCTCGGCGGCGGACAGGCGTTCCCGGCGGAACTTGAGCTGCGTCAGGTGCGACGGCCGGAACTTCGCCGAGACCGGCAGCCCCGGCTGGTCGAGCACCGCGCGCAGCGTGTCCGTCGGGATGACGCCGAAGCCGAAGCGCGAGGAGAGCTCGAGCTCGGGGTCGACGCCCTCCAGCAGAGTCAGGAGTTGGAAGGAGCAGTTCTCGTCGAAGAAGTAGTAGTCGAAATGCGTGCTGCCCATCTCCCAGAGGTGGCGCACCAGCCGGTCGACCTTCTCCCGGCCCCACGAGAGCCGGTACTCCCAGAGGTCGCGGCTCTCGACGTTGTTGTACTCCTGGATCTTCATGTAATACGGCATCGTCGAGAAGCGTCCGGGGAAGGAGCCGATGAGCCCCTTCACTGCGTAGAGGAAGCCGTTTTCGGTGTCGGGCGTCGCGGCGAAGTTCACCGTGTAGTCGAGCAGGTCCTCGCCGGACGTCGCGCCGGCGCGGTGCAGGCGCAAAAACGTGTGGCCGTACATCGAGGACGGGTTGTTGAGGTAGGCGTCCGCGAAGACGACGCTCAACCCGGCGGCGTCGATCGATTTGCGCCATTCCTCGAAGCGCGGGCACGGCTGTTCCGCGATCTCGGACGGGGCGATCCTCAGACGCTCCTTGAGGAAGGCCCAGCGGGCCGGGAACCGGCACTGCGCGTGCTGGGGGCGGTCTTCCCCCTTGGCGTCGGAGTCGTCGGCGACCGGCGGTCCCGCGAAGGCGCGGAGGTCCGCTTGGAGCTCGGCCTCAAGGTCGCGCTTGCCGTCCGGCGCGAGGAAGAACGCGGCGCCGTCGGCCTGGCTCGTCGCGCCCCGGTAATGCAGGAGGGCCCGCCACGCGCGCGAGCGGGACAGGAGCCCTTGGCGCGCGCGGCCGCCCGGCGGTTCGGCGGCGGCCGCCGCCGCGGCCAAAAACAGCGCGGGCGGGAGGCTCGCCAGGAGCCGTCCCGCCCGCGTTCTAGTCAGCGTACGATCAGGAGGCGCAGGCTTTCGCCATCGCCGGATCGGCCGCGATCTGCGCGTCCACGTTCTGGAGCAGCGCGGAGGCGTCCGTGTTCTCGCTGGTGAAGAGCTTCTGGTAGTGGGTCTGGGAGAACTTCGCGAACGCGGCCTGGTCCTTGCAGCCGGACAGCGCGGCGAAGCCGTTGAGGTACTCTCCGCGGCCCTGCGCCATCTCCTGCGAGAGCTTCTGCAGGTTCACGGACGCGAACACTTCGCGCCGCTTGTCGGCCTTCACGACGCCGTCCTTCGTGCAGCCCAGGGTCTCCGAGCTGATGCCGAAGGTCTGGTTGCCGAAGAGGCCGTTCGTCGTCGAGGCGAGGATCTGCTCGCCCTTAACGTTGTTCTTGAAGATCATCGAGCCGAGACCGCAGCCCGACATGTTGTGCACGCCCGCCTGCGCCGCGGAAGCCAGCCCGAGCACGAGGACGGCAAGCCCGAATACGCTTCTCTTCATGAGCTCTCCTTGTCCGGTGAGTTAGCGACGGGGCAAGTCTAGCCCTCGCGGGGACGGTTGTCAATGGAGAGAGATTGACATAGGCCGAAAGGCCCCCTAGACTTAACGCGATGCCCTGCCCCAACTGTCAGGCGGAGACGCCGGCCGGCGCGACGGACTGCGCGGCCTGCGGCGTCGTCTTCGAAAAGTGGCTCAAGCGCCAGCAGAACGTGGCGGCGGCCTCGACTCCGGCCCTGCCGCCGGACGCCGCGGGCTCCGCCGCGCCCGGGCCTGAGGCGGAGGAGGCGTTCGACAAGACGATTCCGCTGATCGCGGGCGGCGTCGCAGCCGCGATCTTCGTCGTGTTCGCTCTCATGAAGCCGTCCGGACAGCCCGTGCCCGCGAGCGCGACCGTGCTCTCCGGGGGCTTCGCCCTCAAGGTTCCGGACGGCTGGACGGTCAAGCCGGTCGACTGCGACGGCGCGAAGGAGCCGTGCACCGCGGCGACGATTTCAAAGGAGGACGATCCGGCCGCGGCCGCCGCCGAGGCCTCCGGAGGCTTCCCGCTCGGCGTCACCGCCACCGTGTTCCCGGACGGGCCGCGCGCCGGCTCCGCGACGGATGAGCAGCTCGACGCGACGTATTTGGCCGGCTGGAAGGGCCAGCTCGACCGCTTCAACGCCGGTCCGCGCGAGCGGATCGAGGTCGACGGCCTGCGCGGGGTCCGGCTTTCGGCCAACGGCCCGAAGCACGAGCGGGTGGAGATCCGCAAGCCCTTGATCTTGAAGGAGGCGCAGGCGGTCGCCGAGCTTCGCAAGCGCAACCCGGGCAAGTCCGTCATCTCCTACGAGGCGCGGATGTCCGGCAAGCCCGGCGACTTCATCCCCGAGGTGGTCGTCGATCCGGGCGAGTACCGCGAGGGCGACTACGAGATCGCGCTCGAGGCCATGCTCGTCAGCGGGCGGGGCCACACGCTCCTGCTCTCCTGCCGCGCGCAGCTGCACCAGACCCACGACTGCGACTCGGCGATCGACGATTTCGCGAAGAACGTGCGCGTCGTCGACCGGCCTCGCCGCCTCGACGTCTGGCTCGGCAAGCCGGCGAAAGCGCCCTAGTCCTTTTCGGAGATCGTCAGAAGGATGTGCGCGTCTCCCGACGCGGAGGTGTTGGTGCGCCGCGCGCCGAACAGAAGGTCTTTCCCTCCGATGCTCGCCCGCACTTCCCGGAACGCCGGCCCCCCTTTCGACAGGGCCTGCAGGGGCTCGCGCAGGGCGGGAACGTCCCAGCGGCCGCCGTCCATCTCGAAGAGGGACTTGCCGAGGGCGTCGGTGGTGAGGCCGAAGGCCTGATACAAAGAGCGGCTGCCCGCCTTGATGCGCAGCTGGGCGTCGAGCACCGCGAGCGGCGGACCGAAGTCCAAGAGCGCCTCGAAGGCGGAGCTCTCGTCGATCTCCTTGAGCCCGCGCCGGACCGGGTCGTTGTCGACCCAGACGATCACGGCGCCGTCGATGCGGTTCTCGGCGGTCCGGTACGGGCGGATCCGTACGGCGTAGGAGTGCCCCTCGGCGTCGCGGACGTCGATCTCCTTCGGCGTGACGCTCTCGATGACGCCGTGGACGACCTCCTCGATGTTCGGCAGGGAAAGCTTGGGCTTGATGTCGCCGAGCGGACGGCCCACGTCGGACGGGATCAAGTTCATCACGCGCTCGGCGGTCGGGCTGAAGCGGCGGATGCGCAGGTCGCCGCTCACCATGACGATGGGCAGATGGACGCTCGCGATGAGGTTCATGAGGTCGCTGTTGAGCTGGCCGAGACCTTCGTTGCGCGCCTGCAGCTCGTCGTTGAGCGTGGTGAGCTCCTCGTTGGAGGCTTGGAGTTCTTCCTTGGCGATCTCGAGCTCCTCGTTGGTGCTTTGGAGCTCCTCGTTGGCCGAGGTGACCTCCTCGTTGGCGCTTTTCAGCTCCTCGCGCGCAGCCTCGTGCTCCTCGGTGATCGTCTGCAGGTAGCTGCGCGTGGACGCGAGTTCGCTGCGGAGCCTCCGGAGCGAGCTCGCGTCCTCCCGTCCGCCCTTGCCCCGGCGGGGTCCGGCGTTCTCCGGGCCCTCGTCGAAGACCACGATGAAGTAGCGTTCGCCCGACAAGGGCAGGCGGAACGGCACGACCTCGACCGCCCCACGTCCGTGCCGCCACTCGACGCCGGCCTTGCGGACGGGCGACTCCGAGCGCTTGGCCCGGCTCAGGAGGCCGCGGACGAGGTCGGAGGTGTGTGGGGGCAGCATCCGCGCGAGGTTTAGGCTCGCCTTGCCGCTCGCCGGCTCCAGGAACCGGCTGACGCGGCCCTGATAATGGAGGACGGATAGGTCGCCGCCCACCACCACGCCCGCCGGGGCGTAGCGGTCGAGGAGGATGCGCTCGGCCACCTTGTGAATGTCCATCTCGGGCGCGTGGAACGGCGCCGTCTCTCTCGGCCGCCGGACGGCGGGGCTGGGCGCCGCTGGGCGCGCCGGGAACTCGCGCTCGAGCCGCGATCTCCGGGGAGCGCTCCGCTTGTAGTAGAGGCGGCAGTTCCGGTCGGCGATCGCGAAGAGGTCCTCGAATTCCCCCACCGACTCGGACTTCGACAACAGGAGCACGCCGGAGGGCCTCAGGGCGTAATGCAGCTTCGGGAACACGCGCTGCTGGGCCGCGGCCCCGAGGTAGATGAGCACGTTGCAGCAGGAGATGATGTCGACGTTGCCGAACGGCGGGTCCTTGGTGAGATCCTGCCTCGCGAAGACGCACATGTCGCGCACGCGCTTGGCGACCTGGTAGCCGCCGTCGACCTTGTTGAAGAAGCGGCGCAAGTGCCGTGCGGGCACGTACTCCGGCACGTCCTCGCCGTACACCGCCGCCCGGGCCTTCTCCAGCGCGGACTCGCTGATGTCGGTGGCGAACACCTGAACCGCGTGCTCGCTCTGCCGCTCGCTCAGGAAATCGAGGATCGTGATCGCGAGCGAGTAGGCCTCCTCGCCGGTCGAGCACCCGGGCACCCAGACGCGGACCGGCTGGTCCGGCGGCAGGGCCTTGAGGATCCGGGGCAGGGCCTTGGCGCGCAGGGTCGAGTAGCAGCGGGGCTCGCGGAAAAAATGGGTGACGTGGATCAGGAGGTCGTCGTGGAGGGCGCGGACCTCGTCGCTGTCGCGTTCCAGGACCGG
>JACRDR010000089.1 GCA_016212845.1 Elusimicrobiota bacterium | reverse complement strand
GCAGCAAGGCGCCGAGCAGGCGGTCGATTCCCGTTTCGCGTTCGGTCCGGCTCACGCGGCCCCCGCTTTCGGTCCGACGAGCGACCGCACCGTCTCTACCAGGCGCCGGTCGTCGAAAGGCTTCTTCACGACGCCGTCGGCGCCCGCGGCGCGCGCGGCTTCCTCCGACCCCCGCAGCATCGCGGCGGTCATGATCAGGACGGGCGTCCCTTTCGTCTCGGGATCGGACTTCAGGCGCCGGCAGACGTCCCACCCGCTCATGCCCGGCATCGCGACGTCGAGCAGCACGACGTCCGGCCGGCGCCGGTGGGCGCTCTCGAGGCCCGCCGGGCCGTCGGGCGCGGTCTCCACGTCGAAGCCCGACACGGAAAACCGCATCGCCAACGCCTCGACGAGGTCGGCTTCGTCGTCGATGATCAGCAGTCTCGCGTTCATCGCTCCTCCGCGCGCGGCAGCAGCACGTGAAACCGCGCTCCGCGTCCGAGATCGCTCTCCGCCCAGATCCGCCCGTCGTGCCGCAGGATGATCTCCTTGCAGATCGCCAGGCCGAGCCCGGTTCCTTTATAGCCGGCGCCGCCGGAGGGCCGGCCGACCTGGACGAACTTATTGAAGAGCTCCCCCAACTGCTCCGCGGGAATGCCGCGGCCGTCGTCGGCGATCGTGATTCGGACCGCCGGACGGTCGGCCACGGCCAGGGCGCGTCGAGGCTCCGACCGGGAGTCCGGCGCGCACGCGGCCAGCGACTCCACCGCCTCGGCGGAGACCACCACGCGCGCGTTCGCGAAGCGGATCGCGTTGTCCAGCAAGTTGCTGAGCACCTGCGCGAGGAGGTCCGGATCGGCGGAGACGGGCGGAACCCGTTCCGGCAGTTCGATGTCGACGGTCACGTTCTTCTCGCCGCTGGCGAGGCGGTAGCCCTGCACGGCGTCCTGCACGAGCGGCGGGAGCTCCACGCGTTCCTTCTCGACGCGGACCTGGTCGCTCTCGAGCCGGGAGAGGTCGAGCAGGTTGTTGATGATCTTGGCGAGCCGCTCGACGTTTCGGTGAGCGAGCGCCACGAGACGCGACTGCTCCTCGGGCATCGGGCCGACGAAGCCCTCGAGGAGATTGGCGATCGCCGCCTTGATGACCGTGAGCGGAGACCGCAGCTCATGGGAGACCGTGCTCATGAGCTCGTCCTTCAGTTGGTCCATGCGGCGCCGCTCGCGAATCTCGGCCTTGAGCTGCTCGACGCGGCGCAGCGCCGTGATGTCGCGGATCGAGGCGAGCGAGGCGTCTTCGCGGCGCCACTGGAGCTTCGAGACGCGCATCTCCGCGATGCGGTCCCCCACCCGGAGCTCGGAGGTCTTGTTTGGAGTCACGGGGAACCCGAACGCGCGGCCGACCATCTCGGGCGAGCGGCGGCCGAAGAACGTCTCCGCGGCCGGGTTGGCGTAGCGCACCAGGTTGCCGGAGTCGATCACCACCATCGCGTCCGCCGCGTTGGCCAGGATGTTCTCGACGTCGTGGCGCAGGCGGCCGCGCTCGATGGCGTAGGCGAGCGTCCGCTTGAGCAGGCGGCCGTCGAAGGTCGCCTTCACCAGATAATCCTGCGCGCCGCGTCCGACCGCGTCGAGCGCGAGGGCTTCGTCGTAGAGGCCCGTCAGCACGATGACGGGCAGATGCGGCGCGGCTCCGAGCACCCGGTCGAGCGTGTCGAGCCCCCGGCTGTCGGGGAGCATGAGGTCGAGCAGGACCACCTCGATGCCACCGGCGGCGATCAGCTTTACGCCCTCCTCCAGGGTCGAGGCCTCCTGCACGCGAAAGCGCGCGGACTCTCCGGGCTCGCCCAGGAAGGTTTTCATGAGGAGCACGTACTCGGGATCGTCCTCGAGCAGCAGCACCTGCATCGCCTTGTTTTTCACGCGGGGCCTCCCTGGAGTTTCGGCAGCCACAGCACGAAAATCGAACCGCCCTCCGGCCGGGTCTCGGCCGTCAGCCGCCCGCCGTGGCGCTCGGCGACGCGGCGAGCGGTCGCCAAGCCCATCCCGGTCCCTTCGTACTTCGAGCGGGGATGCAGGCGGGTGAACGGCTCGAAGATCCGCTCGGCGTACGAGGCGTCGAAACCAATGCCGTTGTCGGCGAAGCGGAGCTCCCAGCGATCGCCCCGGTCCAGCGCGGAGATCGAAATCTCGGGGCGAGCGCCGGGCTCGTGGTATTTGAGCGCGTTCGAAAGCAGGACGGAGACTAGCAGGCGGAGCTGGGTCTCGTCGCCGCGCACGACGGGAAGCGCCTCGCGCCGCACCTCGGCCTTGGCACCTGAGACGGCGGCGTTGACGTCGACGAGCGCCTCATCCAGCACGCCCGAAAGCGGCACGGCTTCCAACCGCAGAGAGCGGACGCCGACGCGGGAGTACCGCAGCAGCGCGTCGGTGAGCGTTACCAAGCGCTTCGCCGCGCCCTGGATCCGGTCGAGATCCTGGCGGCCCTCCTCGGGCAGGGTCCCGGCGGCGTGCCGGCGCAGGAGGTCGCCGAACGCCACGATCTTGCGCATCGGCTCCTGCAGCTCGTGCGAGGCCATCGACGCGAAAGACTGAAGCTCGGCGTTGGCGCGCGAGAGCTCGTCGGCGCGGCGCCGCAGGTCGGCCTCGCTCCGGCGGCGGCGAAGCAGGCTCCGCACGACGGAAACCGCCGCCCCGGCCAACAGGGCCGGCGCGATCGCGCGCTTAAACGACGGCAAGCCTCGAGTCTTGGTCTTCATTCGCTCGCGACGTCCCATTATGGCGCGGTCCATCGGGGCCCTCAACGTCGCCTGGGCAATGCTTCTGTTGCCGAACCTGGACGGCGCTCCACATTGGTATGCGGCCGCTGGGACGATCCCGGAAGCGGGTAGGGAGTCAGACCGGGTCAGAGGATCTGCAAGGGGGCTGCAAGTGGAAAGTCAAAGCCCCAACATGGAAACGTCGAGAGCCGCGGGAGCGGCCCCCGGCTAGCGCATCATCTGAATCTGGGAGAAGCCGGCCTGAGGCACGAGGGACTTCGCGAGCGCCTCGACGCCGTCGCCGATGTACATGCCGACGACGAAGACGACGCCGGCGAGGAGGAGACCGACGGCGACGTTGCCCTTCTGGAGCTCCAGGCCGGCCCGCATGTAGCTGCGGGTGAGGCGTCCGAATACCCGGAGCGAGAACGACATCGCGACGACGGCCATGATGAAGGCCATGCTGAGATGCGCGGCGGCATAGAGCGCCAGGCGCGTACGGCTCATCGCCGTGTCGCCGCCCTGGAGGCTATAAAGGAGAAGGTTCGTGAGCGGCGTCAGCGCGTTCTGGATGATGTTCGCGGAGCCCAGGAGCAGCGCGGTCACGAGGATGCCGACCGCCACGTTGCCGTTCTTGATCTCTTTTTCCTCGTCGAAGTCGGTGTTCGCCTTCACGAACACCTTGTAGGTCACGAATACGACCAGGACCGCGGTGAGCGCCGAGACCAAGAGCTTCGCGACGCCGACGAGAAACGCAACCATGGTGAGGCTCGAGTATAGCACTTTTGTTATAATCGCCCCCTCCTAAGGAGGAGCGCATGTTCGACGGCGTACACCTGTTCTTCCGCTGGCTGCACGTGATCGCGGGCATCACCTGGATCGGTCATCTCTACTTCTTCAACTTCGTGAACCTCCCGCTGCAGGGCTCCCTCGATGACGCGGGCAAGAAGGCGGTCAACCCGCAGCTGATGCCGCGCGCGCTGTTTTGGTTCCGGTGGGGCGCCATGATTACGTTCCTGGCGGGTCTCGTGCTCTTCACGATGATCTATATGTACGCGCCGGGCGTGGGTTTCGGTCCGACCGCCAACTGGGGCGAAGGCGGCATGAGCGTGCGCGCCTGGTGGATCCTCATGGGCATGCTCTTCGGCACGATCATGTGGTTCAACGTATGGTTCATCATCTGGCCGGCGCAGAAGAAGATCTTGGGCGGCAAGGTGACGGGAGACGAGCTCGCCGCCACGCGCAAAACCGCCGCGGGCGCCTCCCGGATCAACACGTTCCTCTCCGGCCCGATGCTCCTGGGGATGCTCGGCGCGCAGCACGCGGGCAACGCGTCGGGTCTGATCCACGCGATCGTGTTCATCGCGATCGCGATGTTCGCGGTCAAGTTCGCCTACGGCCTGTCGACCACCGACCTGCCGAAGGCCATCGAATAACTTCCGGTCCGAAGCTCTCGCCCGCGTCAGCGGGCGGGAGCTTCGGCCGGACCGCTTAATGAAGTTCGTTCTCCTCCTGCCGGTTCTTTTTCTCGCATCCTGCGGGCCCGACAACCGAACCCCCGCCGAGAAGGGCAAGGCCGGCTACGCGAGCTCCAACTGCCGCCAGTGCCACATGATCGCCGGCGAGGGCGGCATGATCGGCCCGGACCTCACCTTCGTCGGCTTCCGGAAAAGCCCCGAGTTCCTCGACCTCTGGCTGAAGAACCCGCAAGCGTGGCAGGAAAGCACGAAGATGCCCACCTTCAACTTCACCGACCAGACGCGGGCCAACATCGTCGCCTATCTCGCCACGCTTCGGGGCGAAGGCTACGCGCAAACCAAGCCCTGGAACGGGCCCGACGTGAAGAACGACCCCGCGATGCGTGGGTCGGTCCTCTTCTCGAAGGCGGGCTGCTCGACGTGCCACGGGCGGGGAGGGGCGGGCGGGTTCAAGAACAACAACGTCCCCGGCGGAAAGATCCCCGCGCTTCGCGAGACCGCGTCGACCTACACCAAGGACGAGCTGATCCGGAAGATCAAGAACGGCGTGCCGCACCCGCAGAAGGCGGACGTGAAGGGTCCCGAGCCGATGCTGGCGATGCCGACGTGGGGCAAGGTTTTGGCGGACGACGAGATCGACGCGCTCGCGGCTTACCTGCTCACGCTGAAGCCGACGACCGAAGCCGGCTGGTAGCTAGAAGCGCCGGGATTCCGACTTGCCGCCGCCGGTCCCGCCTTTCAGCTTGAGCGCGGCCTTCAGCTGGTCCCAGCTCGCGTCGACTTCCGCGGCGAAGCTCGCCCGGTCCTTCTCCTGCGCGTTGTAATACTCCTTCCAGCGCTTCTCGCGCCCGGAGAAGAACTCCTGCATCTTGGCGCGCTGGTCGTTCTCGAACGCGCGGATCTGGTTCGTCTGCAGGCGCTCGAAGTCGGAGATCGTCGTGGAGTGCTCCTTCTGGTTGAGGGAGCCCAGGGACTCGAAGAGGTCGAGGCGCTGGCGGGCGATGCGGACTTCGAAGAGGTTCCGCTCTTCCTTCACCTTATTCCAGAAGTTCCCCCACTCCGTCTGATCCCGGCTGGCGAAATCGATCCGCTGCTTGTGGGAAGTCTTGATGGCGGCCAGGCGGTGCTTGAGGTAGCCCTCGATGCCGGCCTTGTCCTTGCCCATGTTCCCCGGCTTCTTGCCGGCGGCGCCTTTGGCCGGGGCGGGAGTGGCTTCTTCCTCCGCCTCCGCGTCGGCCGCGGGATCCGCGGTCTCTTGCGCCCGGAGGTAGATTACTCCGGAAAGCGTAGCCGCCAAAGCGAGACTCATCAACGAGAACAAGCGCTTTTTCATAGTGAGCGACTTATAACAGACGTCCCTTATTTTGTCAACATCCGGCCTATAAACTAGAATTTCAGGAATGGACCACTCCCCGAAGTTCCTAGCCCTCGTCGAAGACGTCAAAAAGCGCGTAAAGGAGATCACGATCTCCCAATTGAAGGCTCGTCAGGCCAAAGGCGAGGCTCTTTTCGTCGTGGACGTCCGCGAGGACAACGAGTGGGACAAGGGCCGCATCCCGGGCTCCGTCCATATGGGGCGGGGCATCCTCGAGCGGGACATCGAAAAGGCGGTCCCGGACCCCAAGCGGGAGATCATTCTCTATTGCGGCGGAGGTTTCCGTTCTGCCCTCTCCGCGGACAACCTGCAGAAGATGGGCTACACCAACGTCCTCTCCCTAGCCGGCGGCTGGCGGGAATGGACGTCCGGCGGCAACCCTACCGAAAGGGACTGACCCCGATCTTCGGTTTCGGTCCGTATCGAAACCGAAGATCGGGGTCTGTCCCTAGGCGTTTATTAGGACGCCGGCCGGAGAGCGGAGACGAAACCGTCGACCGTCTTTTGCGCGTCGACCATGACGGGCAGGTGGTCGACGGTCTGCGCGGCGGCGATCAGCGCCTGCTTGACCGCCTTCGGGAACACCGCCGCGGTGACGTCCGGCACCGCCGCCTTGGCCGCCTGCAGCATGAGCGCCGCCACGCCGCTGACGTGCGGCGCCGCGGGCGACGTGCCCGAGCCGTAGGTGTAGGGGACGGGTTCCGCCTGGTACAGGTGCGCGGGCAGCTGGGCGGCGCCCTTGATCATGACGCCGAAGGCGCCGATGTCGGGGCGCTTGTAGGTGCGGTCGGCTCCCCGGGTGAAGACGCGGCCGCCCGAGGAGAACTCCGCCTTCTTCAAGTGGTAGTCGACGGCGCCCACCGCGATGACGTCGTTGGAGCTCGCGGGGCTGCGGACCTGCGCGCCCGGCGGCAGATCGCCGCCTTCGTTGCCGGCCGAGACGATCAGGACGATGCCCTTCGCCGCCAGCTCCGAGGCCTTCTTCGAGATCGTGTCCGAGCCGTAGCCCATCGTGAAGCCGCCGCTCATGCTGATGATGTCGGCGCCGTCGGCGACCGCGTCGTCCATCGCCTTGAGGGTCGCCCGCAGCGACTCCTCCTCGTTGAGCACCACGCCGGGGAGGTTCGCGTTCGACCACGCCTGATACGACATGATCTCCGCGTCCGGCGCGATCGCGTGCAGGATCGAGGCCATCGGCGTGCCGTGGCCGCCCTTCGTGTGGTCGCCGCGGTCGTAGGTCATGTTCTTGAAGATCGTGCCGGAGCCCTGCAGGTCGGGATGGCCGAAGTCGACGCCGTTGTCGACGACCGCGACCTTGATGCCCTTGCCGGTCAGGCCGTTGGCCCAAAGCTTGTGGACGCCGAGCCGCCAGATGCTCTCGCCGAGCGGGAAGGACCGCACGACCGCGCCGATGACCGATTCGTCGATCTTGCGGCGCGTGAGCTCGGCGATCAGCGGCCGGAGCTGCTCGTGCTTCACGGTGATCATCGCCATTTGGCCGGGACCGGTCTGGATCGGCAGGCCCATCGCGGCGTGCAGCGCGAGCACGAGCTCGACGATCGGCTTTAAGTCCTCTTCCGTCGCCTCCCCGTTCTGCGCCTTCTCCTGCATCTCGCCGAATTTCTTGACGGTGTCCTTGAGGACCTCGATCATGACCGACGACGGGCGGAGCTCGACGGGGGTTTCCTTGAACCCGGCGGGCTGCTCGCCGGGCGCGGGCGGACCCTTCAGGACTTCCCGGGCTTCGGCCATCAGCTGGCCGCGCTGCTCGGCATAATCGAAGCCTTCGTCGAACTTCGCGCCGGCGATGAGCCGCGCCTGCATCTGCATGTCGTCGGAATCGGGCTGCATGCGGTAGGCGAGGCTGTCGTTGAGGATCTGCACCGCCTCGTGCAGCTGCGCCTGCGTGATGCGTCCGAGCAGCGCCGGATCCGCGTCGATCAAGGGTTTGAGCGTCTCGTAGAGGACCATGCCGAGGTCGGTCGGCATGCCGTTCATGCGATAGATCCGGGAGTAGCGCAGCGCCTTATTCTGGTCGACGGACACGACGTTGGGCAGGCCCCAAGCCTGAAGCTGCGTGCCCATATTGGCGATCGACTCCATGCGCTCGCGGGCCGCGTCGCGCTGGCTCTTGAGCTCCATGACCTTCTTGCGGACGCTTTCCGGCAGCTTGTCGAGAAGACCGGCTTCGATCCTCGTTTCGGTCGCGAGGCGCGTCGCCATCGGCGTGCGCCAGCCGCCCTCGGCGAGGCGAGCGCCGTCGGACATGCTCGCGTCGACGCCGTCGAAAAGGTGCGCGACCTGCAGCGCGGGCTCGCCTTCGTGGCTGAGCTGCACGGCGGTCTCGATGAGCGGAGCGATGGAGCCCTTGGCGCCCTGTTGAGCCGGCGCGGTGAGGACGGCGGCGTTGAGCGCGGCGAGCTGCTTGCCGAGCTCGGCGTTGCCCGCGGCGAGCGACGCGGCGCCGGCGAGCGGAGAGGCGATCGCGCGGCCGACCAGCGCGAGCGACGCGAGCTGCGCGGTGGCCGCCTGCGGGTCCTGCGGAAGAGCGGCCCGCTGGGCGCTGAGATACTGCGCGGCCACGGCCGGATTCGAGATGAGCGGAGTGATCTGCGCGATGTGCACCGAGGTCAGCGCCGCGACCTGGCTCTGGAACGCCGCGCCGCCGACGGCGAGCGGGACGATGCTCCCTCCGACCGCGGCGACCGCCGCGGGCGCCACTTCGACGGGCGCTACTCGGACTTGCTGGGCGAAGAGGAGAGGAGTCGGGAAGGCGAGATAAAGGGCGAGGGCGAGAGCGAGAAGTTTCCGGGGCATAGAGCGAATATAGCCCGAAAGGGGCGGTTCGCCCGAGTGTCGAAAGGCCCAAAACGACAAGACTTTAGGACTATAAAGCGGGGAACCTAAGGGCCTAGAAAGACTCGCGCAACAACTTAAGTTGGGGTCTGACCCCAGGCTTAAGTTGTGGGCCTTCCATTATAAGAAGCGTTTGAGGGCCGCGTCGCCCGGGAAAACCGCGAGCCCGCGGCGGGCGGACTCCTGCGCGGCCATGCGATCGTCCAGCTGCGCGTACGCCCGGGCCTGGTTGAGGTAGAACGCCCTTTCCTTCTTGTACTTGTGCATCCCCTTCTCGCAGAGCTTGGCGCAGGAGTCGAGCCGGCCGGTGCGTCCGTAGATCGCGGAGAGGAAGATCCAGGCGAACGCCTCGTTGCCGTCCTGCTGGCTGAGCCAAATGCAGAGCGCCTCGGCCTCGCCGTACATCTCGAAAGCGATGAGCGAGCGGACGAGCGCGTCCGCGTAGGCGCCGGCCTTGCCCTTCTCGGTCTCGAGCCAGCCCTTCAGCGCGAGCGCGAAATGCCGGCACGG
>JACRDR010000087.1 GCA_016212845.1 Elusimicrobiota bacterium | reverse complement strand
TCCGCCGCCGGCGACCTCATGTTCTACGGCAAGGGCGCGGGCGCGGGCCCGGCCGCCTCCGCGGTGGTGGGCGACCTCTTCCTGCTCGCCTCCGAGATGCTCTCCGGCCCGCCCAAGGACGCGGGCATGGTCTGGCGGAAGGAAGGCGAGCTGCGCCGCGTCCCCGTCGAAGAGACGATTTCCCCGTTCTACCTCCGGCTCGCCGTGAAAGACCGTCCGGGCGCCCTCGCGCGCATCACCGGCGCTCTCGCCGCCCGAAAGATCTCGATTTCGCGCATCCACCAGGAAACGCCGCGCGGCCGCGCGCCGGTCCCGGTGTTCCTCACCACGCATCCGGCGAAGCAGAAGGATTTCCTGGCGGCGGTCGCTTCCATCCGCCGCTTGGCCGACGTCGGCCCGCGCCACGCCTGGCTGAGGATGCTGTGAACCGGCTCGGCGTCATCGACCGCTACCGCGCGTTCCTGCCCGTCACGGACAAGACGCCCGTGGTGTCCCTGCAGGAGGGCTCGACGCCGCTTCTGCCCGCGCCCCGGCTCGCCCGCGAACTGGGCCTGCCCGAAACCTCGGTCTATCTGAAGTTCGAGGGCATGAACCCGACCGGTTCCTTCAAGGACCGCGGCATGACGGTCGCGGTCTCTAAGGCGGTGGAAGAAAATGCTTCGGCGGTCGTGTGCGCCTCCACTGGCAACACCGCCGCCTCCGCCGCGGCCTACGCCGCGCGCGCGGGACTCCGCTGCGTCGTGCTTCTGCCCGACGGGAAGGTCGCCGCGGGCAAGCTCGCGCAATCCTTGATCCACGGCGCCGAGGTCCTCGCGGTGAAGGGCAACTTCGACGCCGCGCTCGACCTCGCGCGCCGCGCCTCGCAGGAGCTCGGGCTCGCGCTCGTCAACTCGGTGAATCCGTACCGCATCGCCGGCCAGAAGACCGCGGCCTTCGAGGTCGTGGAGGCGCTCGGCCGGCCGCCGGAGTACCAGTTCATGCCTGTCGGCAACGCGGGCAACATCACCGCGTACTGGGCGGGCTACCGCGAGGTGGCCACCCGCGAAGGGCTCGGGCTTCCGCGCATGATGGGCTTCCAGGCGTGGGGCGCGGCCCCGATCGTGCTCGGCAAGCCCGTCGCCAAGCCGGAGACGATCGCGACCGCGATCCGCATCGGCAACCCCGCCTCGTGGAAGGCCGCCGAGGCCGCCCGCGACGAGTCGCGCGGCGCGATCGCGCGGGTCAAAGACGCGGAGATCCTGGCCGCCTACCGCATGCTCGCCCGGCTCGAGGGCGTTTTCTGCGAGCCCTCCTCGGCCGCCGGCGTCGCCGGCCTCGTCGCCCTGGCCAAGGCGAAGGCGATCGAGATCGCCGACCCGAAGGAACTGCGGATCGTCTGCGTGCTGACGGGCCACGGCCTCAAAGACCCCGAGACTCCCAAATCGCTTCCGCATAAGTGGCGAGCCGTGCCCGCCGACTTCTCCGCGCTCAAGAAGGCCTTGGCGAAGCGATGAGCGGGCACCGGCAAGGCTGGCGCGCCTGGGCGCGCGTCCCGGCCACGACCTCCAACCTCGGCTCCGGCTTCGACGTCTTAGGCATGGCGCTGACGCTCTACAACGAGCTAGAGATCGAGATGGGCCACGACTCTCCGCCCGGCTCGTGCCTCGTGCGCGTCGAGGGCGAGGGCGCCGGCTCGCTCCCGGAAGACCAGACGAACGAGATCGTAAAGGTCTTCAAGCAGCACTGCGGCGACTACAACCTCCGCGTGCGCTGCAAGAACGCGATCCCGGTCGCGCGCGGCCTGGGCTCGAGCGCCGCGGCGCGGCTGGCCGCGCTCAAGATCGTGGCCGTCGTCCACCCCTTCGAGGACGAGTGGGTCGTCGAGCAGGCCTGCGCGCTCGAGGGCCATCCCGACAACGTCGTGCCCGCGTTCTACGGCGGCCTGCGGCTGAGCCTCCACGACGGCGACCGCCTGGTGCAGGTCCCGCTCCGCGAGCCCAAGGACCTCTTCGTCGTCGTCTGCGTGCCCGAGTTCGAGCTCTCGACCGAAAAGGCCCGGAAGGTCCTTCCGGCCAAAGTCGCGCGCGCCGACGCCGTCTTCACCTCCGCCCGCGTGGGGCTGCTCGTGCACGCGTTCGAAAAGCGCGCCTACCACCGTCTTCGCGTCGCGATGCAGGACGTGCTGCACCAGCCCTACCGCAAGCCGCTCGTCCCCGGCTTGCGCCAGGTGATCGGGGCCGCCGAGAAGGCCGGGGCGCACGGCGCCGCCCTTTCCGGCGCCGGCCCCTGCGTGCTCGCGCTCGCGCCGAAGGCGAAGGCCCCGGCCGTCGGGCGCGCGATGCAGAAAGCTTTCCTGAAGTTCCGCACCGAGAGCCGGGCGCTGACGCTCGGCATCGACCTCAAAGGAGCGCAAGCCAAGGCACTCGAATGAGCGAACTAGTGGTGATGAAGTTCGGCGGTACCTCCGTCGCCGACCCCGAGAAGATCCAGCGCGCCGCCGAGCGCGCGATCGCCGCCCGCAAAAAAGGGAAGCGCGTCGTCGTCGTGGTCAGCGCCCCGGGCGAGATGACCGATGAGCTGATCGACCTGGCGCACCGCGTGTCGCCGAACCCGGACTCCCGGGAGCTCGACATGCTCATGGCGACCGGCGAGCAGGTGGGCATCTCTCTGTTCGCCATCGCCTGCGAGGCGAGAGGCGTCGGCGCGACGTCCCTGACCGGACCTCAGGCCGGCATCCTCGCCGACGCGAAGCACAGCAAGGCGAAGATCGTCGAGATCCGTCCGAGGAAGATCCACGAGGAGCTCAAGCGGGGCAACATCGTCACCGTCGCGGGCTTCCAGGGGCTCAACCCGCACCGCGACATCACGACGCTCGGCCGCGGCGGCTCCGACCTCACCGCGGTGGCGCTGGCCGCCGCTCTCGGCGCCAAGCACTGCGAGATTTACACCGACGTGCACGGCGTCTATACCGCCGATCCCCGCCTCGTGCCGGACGCCAGATTGATCCCGCGCATCTCTTTCGACGAGATGCTCGAGCTCGCGGGCGCGGGCGCGCAGGTCATGCAGTCGCGATCCATCGAGGTCGCCAAGAAATTCGACGTTCCGATCCGGGTCGCGCACGCCTTCGACCGGCATTCGCCGGGCACCTGGATCGTCAAGGAGGTCTCGTCCATGGAAGATGCTCTCGTCACCGGAGTCGCGCTCGACCGCAACCAGATCAAGGTCACCATCCGCGATGTGCCCGACAAGCCGGGCATGGCCGCCGACGTGTTCGACATGCTGGGCAAGGCGAACGTGAACGTGGACATGATCATCCAGTCCGCCGCGCGCGGACAGTCCAACGACATCTCCTTCACCGTCCCGAAAGACGACCATGAGAACGCCATCAAGGCGCTCGAAACCGTCCAGCGGCGGCTCAAGACCGGCTCGATCGAGCACACGGTCAACGTCGCGAAGGTCTCGGTGGTCGGCGTCGGCATGCGCTCGCACTCGGGCGTGGCCGGCCGGATGTTCCGCACGCTCGCCGACAACTCGGTGAACATCCAGATGATCGCGACCTCGGAGATCAAGATCTCCTGCATCGTCGACAAAGCCGACGGCGAGCGCGCCATGCGCTGCCTGCACAAGGCGTTCGGCCTCGAGAAGACCCGGCGCGGCTACGCCGCTCGCTAGGGCATGGATCCGGTTACCCACACGCTCGCGGGAGTGGCGCTGTCGCACGCGCTGTTTCGCGACCGCGTGGGGCCGAAGGCGACGCTGACGCTCGCGCTCGCCTCGAACCTCCCGGACTTGGACGCGCTGGTGCACGTCACCGGCTCCCCGGCGGCGATCCTGTTCCGCCGCACCTTCGGGCACTCGGTATTTACGATCCCGCTCTTGGCGGCGGGCCTGGCGTGGCTCCTCAAGCGCTACTACGCCAAGAACCTGCGCTTCGGCACGCTGTACGGACTGTGCCTGCTCGGCGCGATCGTGCACGTGTTCTTCGACCTCATCAACTCGTTCGGGGTCGTCCCCTTGTGGCCCGTGAGCGCGTGGCGGCCGGAGCTGTCGATCGTGTTCATCGTCGACCTGTTCTTGACCGGCATCCTCGCCGCGCCGCTCGTCCGCGCGGCGATCGGCCTCAAGCGCCGGCTGATGGGCCTGTCCCAGGCCGCGCTGACCGCCTGCCTCTTCTACTTCATGCTTTGCGGCTCGGCGCGCAGCATGGCGCTGGTCCAACTGTCGGAAGAGTCCGGGCGCATCGGTGTGCGGCCGGATTTCCTCTCTGTGTTCCCCGAGCCGTTCGGCCCGCACCGCTGGCGGGGCGTGCTCCGGGCGGGCGACATCTACCGCCTCTACCTTATTAAGCCATTCTCGGGGACGCGCGAGTCCGCGGGCGAGCGCGAGACCACGCCGGATCATCCCCTGGTGCGGCTGGCGCGCGAGAGCGCTCGCGGCAAGCGGCTGGAATGGTTCTTCAAGGCCCCGGTCTGGACCCTCGAGGCCGCCTCCGCGGTCGACGGCTCCCCCCGCGAGGTGCGCGCGAGCGATCTCCGGTTTTCGAGCATCCTCCTCGACCCCAACGGCGACCGCACCCGCCATTTCGAGTTCCGCTTCCGCGTCGGTCCGGGCGATTCCGTGTTCCCCCTGTGACCAAGACGACGGCGCGGCCGTGCTTGATTAGGATACAGCGCCCTGGTATAACCCGGGGATAGGCAGGAGGTGCCTGCATGACCCGTCAGACTTGGTGGCTGCTCGCGATGTGTCTCGCGCTGTCGACTCCCGCATTAGCCAAGAACGATAAGGACAACGGGCCCAAAAACGATCCCCCGTCCGGGACCACGCCCGCCGACCCCGGCGACCCGGGCGACGGAGCCACCCCTGCCGATCCCGGAGGCAACCCGGGCCACGACGGCGTGCCGCCCGGCCAAGAAAAGAAGGGCGAGCGCATGGAAGGCCGGGAAGGGCGTCCCGAAGGGCGTGAAGGCCGCCGCATGGGCCGCCGCGAGCGCCGTGAAGGCCGCCGCGAAGGCCGGCCCGAGGGCGGTCCCGAAGGGCGTCCGGAAGGAGGTCCCCGCAATCCCGGCGACCGCATGGACGGCCCGCCGCCTCCCGACGCCGTGCACCGCGGCGAGCGCCTCGATCGCCGCGGCGACCGGATGGAGCACCCGGGCGAGCGCATGGAACGCCGGGGCGAGATGCTCGAGAAGCGCGGCGAAGAGATGCAGGAGCGCGGCGAGCGCATGCAGGAACGCGGCGAGAAGATGCAGGCCGAGGGCCGCGAGCGGGCCGGCGAGCGCGTGGAGCGCGCCGGCGAGCGCATGGAGCACAAAGGCGAACGGATGGAGCACCGCGGCGATCGCATGCAGGAACGCGGCGAGCATCGCGAGCACCGCGGCGACCGGATGGAGCACCAGGGCGAGCGCATGGAACGCCGGGGCGAGATGCTCGAGAAGCGCGGCGAAGAGATGCAGGAGCGCGGCGAGCGCATGCAGGAACGCGGCGAGAAGATGCAGGCCGAGGGCCGCGAGCGGGCCGGCGAGC
>JACRDR010000099.1 GCA_016212845.1 Elusimicrobiota bacterium | reverse complement strand
TGGCCAGGGGAGGGCGGCGTCTACCTGTGGGCCAAGCAGGTGTTCGGCGACTTCCACGGGTTCTTGTCCGGTTGGTGCTACTGGACGAACAACATGCTCTACGTGCCGACGATCATGCTCTACTTCGTCGGCGTCTCCGTGTTCATCCTCGGGCCCGGGCACGAGGGGCTCGCGGAGAACAAGGCGTTCACGGTCGCGGTCTCGCTCGTCCTGCTGGCGCTGCTCGCGGGGCTCAACATCGCGGGCGCCGGCATCGGCAAGTGGATCGGCAACCTCGGCGGCATCGGCACGGGCGTCGCCTCCACCGCGCTGATCGTCCTCGGCGCGGTCGTCTGGTTCCGGTTCGGAACCACGGCTACCGTCGCGGACTTCAGGATCCCGGTGGAGCCCAAGTTCCTGCTCAACTCCTTCGGAGTGATCTGCTACGGCCTCGTCGGCTTGGAGCTCGCCTCCATCATGGGCGACGAGATTCAGGAGCCGGAGAAGACCCTGCCGGGCGCCGTCCTGTGGGGAGGAGTGCTCTCGGGCGTCCTCTACATCGCGGCGACGCTGACCCTGCTCCTCGCCGTCGATAAGGGCGAGATCAACGTGCTGCAAGGCATCGTGCAGGCGGTCAGCCACATGGCCGACCGCGTGGGCATCGGCTGGATCCGCGCGCCGTTTGCGCTCATGCTGAGCTTCTCGATCGCGGGCATCGGCTCGGTCTGGCTCGCGGGCTCGGCGCGCATCCCGTTCGTCGCGGGTCTCGACTCCTACCTGCCGGCCTGGCTCGGGAAGGTGCACCCGAAGTGGGGCACGCCGTACCCGGCGATCCTCGTGCACGCCTCGATCTCGATGCTGCTGGTGCTCATCAACTCCTTCGGCTCGGGCGTGCAGGAGATGTTCCAGCGACTCTTGTCCTTGTCCGTCGTACTCCAGCTCATCCCCTTCCTCTATATGTTCGGGGCCCTGCTGCGGCTGCCGGCGGACGGGAAGGGGCGGTTCGGCCCGGCCGTGCTCAAGACGGCCGGCGCGACGGGCCTGGCGACGACCGCGCTCGGGATTGTGCTGGTGTTTTTCCCCGCGCGGCAGATCTCGTCGCTCGGCTCCTACCTCGCGTGGATGTTCGGCGGGACGGCGGCGTTCATCGGCCTGGCCGCGTTCTTCTTCTTTACCGGCCGCGCCCGAACAGCGCGGCTTCCCGCCCCGTAAGCTCGGCCAACGCCGAGCGGAACACTTCGGAGTGCCGGTCCACGTCTTTGGCCGTGGTCGCCGGGCTCATGAGCGCCATGTTGTGAAAGGGCGTCAGGAGCACGCCGCGGTTGAGGGCGTAGAGGTGCATGAAGCGCTCGAGCTCGAAGTCCGCGGCGGCCGCCGCCTGGCCGCCGTTCTCGGGGACTTGGCGGTGGAACAGGTACTCGGCGCGGCAGCCCAGGCGCGAGACGTGCCACGGCAGTCCCGCCTCGTCGATCGCCTTCTGCACGCCGTCCGTCCAGCGCACGGCGAGCGCCGTCATGCGCTTGAAGGCGGCCGGCGTCAGCACCTTTCCGAGCGCGGCGCGCATCGCCGCCATCGCCAGCGAGTTTCCCGCGAGCGTGCCGCCGATCCCGCCGGTGTCGCACTCGGAGAGGCGGATCTTGGCCGTGACCTGCGCGGCGACGGCCGAGGTGAAGCCGTAAACTGAGCTCGGGATCCCGCCGCCGATCGGCTTGCCCAGCACGAAGAAATCCGGCTCGAGACCGTGGGCCTTTGTAAAGCCTCCGGGACCGGTGCAGATCGTGTGCGTTTCGTCGATGATTAGGAGCGTCCCGTGCTTGCGCGTCAGCCGGCGCAAGGCCGCGTGATAGCCCGGCTTCGGGTGGACGATCCCGACGTTGGTCATCGCCGGCTCGGCCAAGACGCAGGCGACGTCGCGGGCGGCGAGGGCCCTCTCCAGCGCGGCCTCGTCGTTGAACTCGACGACGCGCGTCGTGAGGCCTAAGTCGACGGGCGGTCCGAGGTTGCCGCTTCTCGCGATCGTCTTGCCGCCCTTGGTCGTCGCGAACGCCTCGTCGACCGTGCCGTGGTAGCAGTAATTGAAGACCAGCACCTTCGAGCGCCCGGTGGCCAGCCGCGCCAGCCGGATCGAGAAGCGGTTGGCGTCGGTCGCGGTCAAGGCGAACTGCCAGTAGGGCAGTCCGAACCGCTTGGTCAGCTCCTCGCCGACCCAAAGCGCGTCCTCGGAGGGAAGCATCGTCGTGATGCCGCGCGCGAGCTGCGCCGAGGCGGCCTTCGTGACGGCCGCCGGCGAGTGCCCGGTCATGGCCCCGGTGTCGCCGAGGCAGAAATCCACGTACTCCCGGCCGTCGACATCCTTAAAGCGCGCGCCCCGCGCGGACTTCACGAACAGCGGGAAGCCGCCCGGCCACTTGGACATCCAGTTCATCGGCACGCCGCCCCACAGCGAGCGCTTGGCGCGGCGAAAGAGCTCCGCCGATCTCGGATGCAGCCGGGCAAACGCGGCGGTCTCGCGGGACATGAGCGTCTTCAGCCGCGCGCGATCGACGGAGCCTCCCGAGTCGAACATGGTCCCGGCATTTTGCAAAAAATGTGATAGCATCGTCCCGTGCATGCGCCCCGCGCCGTGCTCGGCCTCCTCGCCGCGGCGCTGTCTTCGGCGGCCCACGCCGCTCCCGCCCGGGTCACGGTCGGCGCCTACCTCAACGACGTCCAAAGCCTCGATCTCAAGACGCACTCCTACGCCGCCGACGTCTATCTGTGGTTCCGCTGGCGGGACCCGAAGCTGAACCCGGCCGCCACCGCCGAGTTCATGAACCCCAACGAGCTCTGGGGCCACGCGCGGACGCTTTCCTACGACAAGCCCGTCCGATTCGCCGACGGCGAGCTGTATCAAGTCATGCGCGTGCAGGGCCGCTTCACCTCCAAGATGGACCTCTCGTCCTACCCGTTCGACCGCCAAGTCATCGCCGTCGAGTTCGAGGACCACCGCCTGGACGTCTCGGAGCTCGAGTTCGTCGCCGACGCCGAGTCCGTGACGCGCTCTCCCGAGCTGAGATTGCCTGGCTACGCGCTCGGCGAGCCGCGGCTCTCGGTGCGCTCGCGCTCCTATCCCACGAGCTTCGGCGACAAGCGCGCCCACGCGGCCGAGGGCTACTCCCGCGTACGGCTCGAGGTGCCGGTGAGCCGTCCGGCTCTGACCTACAGCGTGAAGCTGCTCCTTCCCATCGCGTGCGTGATTTTTTGCGCGGCGCTCATGGTGCTGTTCGACCCGAAGCACGTCGACGCCCGCGTCGGCATCGGGATCACGGCGCTGCTCACCATCGTCGCGCTGCAGATCACGCTCAATGCCGACCTCCCGGACGTCGACTACCTCGTCTTGATGGACAAGGTCTACCTCGGCGCGTATCTCTTCGTCATCGTCGGTCTCGGTCTGATCGTGCGCACCACCAGACTGGCCGACCTCGGCCAGGGAGCAAAGGCCCTTCGCTTCGAGCGGCGCGCTCTCTCGTCCTGCCTGCTGGTCTACCTAGCGGCGATGTTTGCGCTACTGCTCTCGGCCTGACTGATAGAATGAGCAGTGATCGGAGTTAAGACGGAGTAAAGCCGGACTCCCCTCTTCCGAATTGTCCGCCGTTTGCGGCGTTTCTCCTTAACTCCATCCTGGTTCGCGGCCATCTCGCCTTCCGCCCATACTCGTCTCGAGTAGGGAGGAGTCTATGATCGACCGAAACGAGGAAGAGCGCGAGCGCCGGGGCGGCGGCCTTTGGGCCTGGCTGAAGAGCGCCGCCCGCCGCGTCCGCGCATCCGGCCGGTTCGGCGCCGTCTCGCGGCCCGTGGCGCAGAGCGTCGTCGGCGCCTCGGCGAAGGCCGGCGCGTCGAGCGGCATCAGCGCCGCGGCGGCGGGCTCGCTCGCGGCCGTCGTGGGTCTTGCCGGCCTGGCCGCGGTGTTCAGCCGCTCGCACGGGGTTCCGCTCGAGAAGGGTCACGGCGAACTGTCCTTCATGGGCCAGCTCGAGCGCCTGTCGTCCAAGCGCTACCGCGAGCTCACGAAAGGCGAGGGCCTCGCGAGCGCCCAGTCGGGCGGCCGCATGCTCGTAGTTAAGGAATCCCGCGAGACGCCGGAGTCCAAGCGCGCCGAGGAGCTAGCGAAGGCGAAGGCCGCGGCGGTGGAGACTCAGGCGGCCGCCGAACGGGTCTTGGCCGCGGAGGAACGGGCAGAGAAGGGCTCGTTCGGCGGGACGGATCCTCTCTCCGCCCTCAAGAACTTGGGCGCCGGCTCGGGCGCGGGCTCCGACGCCGGCGGCAAAGAGGAGAAGAAGGGAAGCCTCTCCTTCTATTCCGGCTCCGGCGGCACGACGAGCTCGGCGCTCATGGCGTCGGCGGGGCCGGCGGCATTCCGCGACGCGGCGAGCGGTCTCAAGGCGGCTTCCGGCTCGGGCGGCAAGGCGCTAAGCGCGGCGTCAGGCGTCGGCCGCGCGAGGCAGATGCGCGGACAGATCGCGGCGGGCGTAAGGTCCGGCTCCTCGTTTCGCGGCGGCTCGGGCCACGGCGCCGGCGAGCAGCTGCTCGCGGCCAACGCCGCGTCCCAGCGCGGGGCCTTGTCGCAGGACGGCGCTTTCTCGGCCGGGCTCGCGGGCGGCGCCTTCGACGGCAACCGCGCCGGAGTCCAGGCGCTGTCCTCTAATCCGGGCGGCTCGGGCGGAGGCGCGTCTCCCTCCGGCGGCGAGGACACGGCGGCGACGACCGGCGGAGGAGCCTCCACGACGGGCTCGAGCGCCGGAGAAGGTCCCGGCTCCGACGCCGGCGCGAGCGCGGGCGGCGAGTCCACGCCGCCTCCCAGCGGCAATCCGTTCGACGACCAGAACATCTACGTCCCGACGAGCAAGACCGAGACCAAGGACGTCACGCCCTACAGTGACTACATCAAGAAGGTGAAGCGCTACGCGACCGAGTGTAAGGATAAGCGGAACACGGGAATGGCAGCAGCGATCATCGGCGTCTCGTTGCTCATCGCGGTGCTTGTCCCGGTCTTCCCGATCGGAGGAGCCGTGCTGACTCCGTTGGAGGCGGTACGCTGGCTGACGCCGAACGTTTCGTCGGCAAAGGGAGCTCAAGCGGCGACCGGCTGGTTCAACTGGGCGCGCGGCATCGCGATCGCGGCGGCAATAACGTTGTTGATCGGGGCGACCCAGCAGTTCTGGTCGAGTCACGGCGATTGCGACAAGGCGCAGCTCTACGCGGATAAGGTCGCGAGGGACTATCAGCAGGTGGAGCAGTCGCGCATCCTCAGCGACGTCGTTCGCGACGCCCGCGAGGGGCGCGTGCGCCAAATCAACCCGTACCAGTGCGGCTATCGCGCGGACATGGACATGAGCGGCGAGGAAGTGCAGGCGTTCGTTCAGTGCATGGCCGCCGACGGGGACAAACCCGGGATCGAAAAGGACGACCGGCTCTCGATCGACCACGCGCGGCGGATGTGCGCGGCGCAAGGCGAGGGCGACGAGAAAGGCGCGTGGCGCCTGGTGCTCTCCGACGACGAGGAGATGCCCTATCAGTGCCGGCGCTTAGCGGACGGAACCGCCCCCTGCAAGGACCCCGGCGCCATCATCCGGGAGACCGCCGGCGGGTATCGCTGCATCATCCCGGTCGCTCCCGGCGCTCAAGGCCCGGAGGGACGAGGGACCGGAGATCTGGGCAATCAGACGGGCTCGGGCCATGGGAGGAATCCATGAAATCGCTCATCCGCTTCGCTACCGCCGCGCTGCTGTCGGCCGCATCCTTCGTCTTCGCCGTCGAATCGGAGGCGGCGAAGACGATGCAAAGCCCGGTCGCGCAGGCGCGCGTGCTCGAGCGCGACCCGCTCACGCCGGCCGTCGACTCGCTGCACTTCCAGGCTTCCTTTAAGCTGGTCGCCCGCGGCCTGAAGGAGCTCGAAGGATGGTTTTACGCGCCGGGCCTTGGCGGCGCGCCGTGGAATCGCGAGCGCGGGTGGTGGGAGGGCTACGGAGAGCCGCATGCGAACTACGGGGAGGGAGAATTCCCGGTCGGCGCGCTGTACGACGCCTATCAAAACTCCGCGCCGCCGTGTCAGACGGTCTTGGAGTACACCGGGGGCGGACACGCCACCCAGGACTACCGCGAGTATCTGCGCGAGTGCCAGGCCGCGCGGGCCCGGGTCCCGCGCTTCAACTTCGAGAGGGCGGAGGACTGGAAATTCATCGAGCAGATCGACCTGCACCGGCAGGTCAACGCCGGCAGGTTTCCGGAGGGGCAGTTCCTGACCGCCAGACTCGGAAGCGCCGAGCGGCAGACGGGAGGCTGGCCCTACTTCATCGAAACCATCGAACACCCGCAGGGGACCTTGGTGCCGCAGTCGCCCCTCATCCGCTCAGAGGACTGGTATTTCCGGCTATCGCCGTCGGGCTCGAACTGCATGTCGGGCTCCATCCGGGTACAGCTGCCCGGGGCCACGGTGAAGCTCGACCCCACACGGCTGATCTACAACTGGGCGGACCACGGCTGGGGCGTGCAGTTTCCCGGCGCGCGCATCCACCTGACCGGCCTCTCCGCCGAACCCCGGTTCGAGTTTTGCCTGGATTCCGCGCTGGAGCCGACCGCGAGCGTTCAAGAGATCAAGCTCACCGTCGGCGGCGCGCGCATGGAGCTCGACGGCGACTTGGACGTCGACGCCCCGTTCGCCAACGTCCTCCCGTATTTCGGACCTCAGATCATCAACGCGATCGCCCAGGACAACTTCGAGGATTCCACGGATCCGGCCCATCTCGACCGGGCGTTCGGACGGGTGAAGGCCAAGATCGAGGAGCGAGTGCGCGCCGCCCTCGACGAGGAGCTTCAGAAGCTGGTCGCGACTTTGCCGAGAGCGAAGGAGTCCTTGCGCGACGGCTGCGTCGCGCTCGAAGCCGCGCTCGACGGCGGCATCTTGGCGTCGGTACCGCGCGCGGAGTCGCGGGAACGCGTCCGAAACCTCGTAGCGGACCGGTGCGCGGCCCTCACCGGCGACGACACCGCCCCGCTGAC
>JACRDR010000093.1 GCA_016212845.1 Elusimicrobiota bacterium | reverse complement strand
GGCCCTCGCCGCGGCCGGGCTCCGGACCGCCCGCGAGCGGGGCTGGGAGAGGACGGTCGAGGAGTACCTCGCGCTCTACGACCGCGTCCACCGGGAGAAGCGCGGTGCTTGAGCGGGCCGCTTCTCCGAAGAAGATCCTCGTGATCATGCTGCGCCGCATCGGCGACGTGATCCTGACCACGCCCGCCCTCCGGGCGCTCAAGAAGCGCTTCCCCGCCGCGGAGCTCCACTTCAGGGCCGAGCGCCCGGGCGCCCAGGCCGTCGCGGGAGACCCGTCGATCGACCGGCTCCTGACCTACGCCCCCGCGCCCGGCGAGAGCGGCGGCGCCGCTTACTTCCGCTGGCTCCGCGACGTGCGCCGCGAGCGCTACGACTGGGTCGTCGACTTCCTCGGCACGCCCCGCTCCGCGATCCTGACCTTCGCCTCCGGCGCCCCGCTCCGCGCGGGACCGGCGCACGTGTGGCACCGCTGGGCCTACAATCGGCCGCTCACGCAGTCGACGACCGCCTGCTACGCCGGCCTCGAGAAGATCCGCGTCTTGAAGACGATCGACGAGCGCATCGACGATTCCGATTTTCTGCCCCGGATCCACGTCCCGCCGGACGCCGCCGAGCACGCGCGGCGCGTGATCGATTCGCTCTGGCCGGACGCGAACGGGCCGCTGATCGGGCTCGTCCCCGCTTCCCGAAAGGGAACGCGGCAGTGGCCCGCCGCCTCCTACGGGAAGCTCGCGAGCGAGCTCGCGCGCGCGCTGAACGCGCGCGTCCTCGTTTTCTGGGGCCCCGGAGAGCGCGCCGTCGCCGACGCGGTGCTCGCGGCCTCCGGCGGCGCGGCCAAGCTTTCGCCGGAAACCGGCGGCCTCAAGGACCTGGCCGGCTACGTCTCCCAATGCCGCCTCGTCGTCACCAACTGCAGCGGGCCCAAGCACGTCGCGGTTTCCACCGGCGCGGCGACCGTCACCGTGCACGGGTCCTCCGACCCGGTCTCGTGGAATCCCCCGCACCCGCGGCACGTCGTGGTGCGCCGCGACGAGCTGCCGTGCATCGGCTGCCGCCAAAACGATTGCCCGCTCGGCACGACCGAGTGCCTGCGCGACCTCGAACCCGCGCGGGTGGCCGCCGCCGCGCTGGAGCTCTTGGGCGCGCCCGCGAGGAAGGCATGAGCGGAGAAAACCCGAACCGCGCGGCCGCCTTGCGCGACCGCGTGCGCGCGAACTTCCTGGGCCGGCCGCTCTTGTGGGCCGCGTCCTGGGTCTACGGCGCCGTCGCGCTGCTCCGCCGGTTCCTCTACGCCCACGGCGTCCTCCCCTCCAAGCACGCCGGTCCGCGCACGATCTGCATCGGCAACCTCACCGCCGGCGGCACGGGCAAGACGACGGCGGTGCTGCTCGCCGCGCAGACGCTCCGCAAGAAGGACCTGTCGGTGGCGATCCTCAGCCGCGGCTACAAGCGGCCCGAGCCGGGCAAGGAAGTCCTGGTCCTGCTCAAGGCGGAGCACCCGTCCTGGCGGCAGGCGGGCGACGAGCCGTGGATGCTCCATCACGCGCTGCGCGGCCTCGACGTGCCCATCCTCGTCTCTCCCGATCGCTTGAAAGCGGCGGAGACCGCGGTCGCCTACTACAAGCCCGACGTCTTGTTGATGGACGACGGCTTCCAGCATCTCCGGCTTCAGCGCGACACGAACATCGTCCTCCTGAACGCGACCGATCCCTGGGGCGGCGGCGGCCTCCTTCCCCTGGGCGACCTGCGCGAGCCCCGGCGCGCGCTCCGGCAGGCGAGCCTCGTGCTGCTCACCCACGCCGATCGCGTCAGCCCCGAAGAGCTCGACCGGCTCCGCGCCGAGATCCACGGCATCCACCCCGGCGCCGCCGTGGCTGAGGCCGCGCACCGCCCGTGCTTCATCCTCGACCTGGGCGCCGACGTCCGCAAGCCGCTCACGCATCTCAAGAACCGCGAGGTCACGCTTTTCTGCGGCATCGGAGACCCGGCCTCCTTCCGCGACCAGCTCCGCCGGCTCGGGGCGAAGGTCGCGCAGGAATGGCGCTTCCCCGACCACCATCCCTACACCCTCGAGGAGCTCCGCTCGATCGAGCGCACGAGAGGGGACCGGCCCGTCGTCACGACCTTCAAGGACTTCCCCCGGCTGCCCGAGCACTGGCAGGAGGAGCTGCGCGGGGAAGTCCTGGCGCTCGGCATCCGGATGGAGATCACCCGCGGCAAGCAGTTCTGGGAGGCGCAGCTGTGCGGAAAGTGAAGCGCCGGGTGATCTTCCTCGACCGCGACGGCACGATCATCGCCGACCGGCCGGGCTTCTATCTGAGCCGGCCCGAGGATATGCGCGTCTACCGCTCCACGCCCGAGGCGCTCAAGGTGCTGCGGAAGGCGGGCTACGCGCTCGTCGTCGTCAGCAACCAGTCCGGCATCGGCCGCGGCTTCCTCGACCACGCGACGCTCGAAAGGATTCACGGGCGGCTCCGCCGCGAGCTCGCCAAGAAGGGCGCCAAACTCGACGCGATCTATTTCTGCCCGCATCACCCCGACGACAAGTGCCGCTGCCGCAAGCCGCTCCCGACGCTCGCGAAAAGGGCGGTCCGCGACCTCGGCCTCACGCTCGAGGGCGCCGCGGTCATCGGAGACAAGAAGGCGGATGTGGACTTGGCGGCCGCGCTTAAGATACCTTCCGTACTCGTGAAGACCGGCCACTCCCGCCACCAGAAAGGCACGTTCGGCGAGGCGCTCAAGCCGACGCATCAGTCGCGCGACGTCCTGGGCGCGGCGCGCTGGATCGTGCGGCATCTCGCGCCCGCGTGCCTCGCCCTCGCGCTCGGCCTTTCCGCCTCGGCCGCCGAGCCTAGACAGATCTCGAGCGCCACGATTTCCCAGCCCTTCGAGCTGGTCCGCGGCACCGTGCCGCTGCCCTCGACCCGTTCGAACGTCGCGTGGCTTCCGCCGGAAGCCCTGGAGTTCGAGGTGAAGTGGGGCATCATGTACGTCGGCAACTCCACTCTCAACATCCGCGAGGTCGTCGACTTCAACGGCCGGCCCGCGTATCACATCGTCAGCGAGGCGAAGTCCACCCCCTTTTGCGACCGCTTCTACCCGGTCCGCGACATCAACGAGTCGTGGCTCGACGTCGCCGAGATGCGCTCGCTCGGCTACAGCAAGAAGCTCCGGGAAGGCCATTTTTTCCGCGACGAGTGGGTGCTCTACGATTACCCGAACAAGTCGTTCCTGTCCAAGACCATCAACCGCGACGGGACGTTCTCCCACGGCGGCGGGACGATCCCCGGGAACGTGCAGGACATCTTGTCGAGCATGTACCTGCTCCGCTCGAAGGAGCTGAAAGTCGGCGCCGAAGTGACCCTCGACGTGAACACGAAGCAGAACTGGCCCCTCGTCATCAAGGTCATCCGCAAGAAGCGGATCGAGGTGCCGGCGGGCAAGTTCGACACCCTCGAGATCGAGCCTTTCCTCCGCGACGAAGGCATCTTCATCCAGAAGGGCAAGCGGCTCCAGATTTGGATCACGGACGACGCCCGGAAGATCCCGGTGCGGATGTCGGTCGAAGTCTTTTTCGGAAACGTGACCGCGTCCTTGTCGAAGATAGGCAAGTAGCTCTTAAAGTTTTATAATCGAAAAGTAGTGGAGAAATCGCCCAAAGTCTCCGCACGCCGGCTACGCGAGCTCGTCGACCGCTTCGCGTCGAAACGCATCCTCGTCTGCGGCGACCTCATGCTGGACCACTACATCCGCGGAAAGGTCTCGCGGATCTCCCCCGAAGCCCCCGTCCCGATCGTCCAGGTCAAGAGCGAGAGCCACGTCCCCGGCGGCGCCGGCAACGTCTGCATGAACATCGCGGCGCTGGGCTCTTCCGTCACGGTTTTGAGCGTCGTGGGCGCCGAGGCGGCCGGCGAAACCCTGCTCTCCGATCTTCACTCGCGCGGCGTCGACACGAGCGCGGTGGTCCAGGATCCCGAGCGGCCGACCAGCCAGAAGGTTCGAATCATCGGCGAGCACCAACAGCTTTTGAGGTACGATCGAGAGAGCACGGACAAGCTTTCTAAGAGGCTCGAGGCGTCCCTAATCAGGGCGCTCGCGGAGCGAGCGCCGAGCTGCCAGGCGATCGTCATTTCCGACTACGGCAAGGGCGTGGTCACCCCCGCGGTGCTGTCCGCCGCGATCCGCGCCGCCCGGAAGGCGAAGATTCCCATCATCGTCGACCCGAAGATCGAGCACTTCAAGCGCTACCGCGGCGTCGACTGCATCACGCCGAACCTGCACGAGGCGTGGACCGGCATGCGGCTCATCGCGAG
>JACRDR010000092.1 GCA_016212845.1 Elusimicrobiota bacterium | reverse complement strand
TGCTTGTACGTCGCGACGCCGAGTACCTTCGCGACGATCGCGGGGGGCTCGTCATGCGCCGCGGCGGGCGTCTCAAACGGAAAGCCGAAAGGCAGGAGGTAGAAGAAATTGACGATCGCCGCGGCCGAAAGGAACGGTCCGAAGGGGATCGGTTCCTGGCGCTTGAGCCTCCGGCGCAAGAGCAGCCAGCCGCCGTAGAGCGAGCCGAGCAAGGACGCGACGATGAGGCAGTCGAAGGCGCCCAACGCGCCGCTCCAGGCGCCGACTCCGGCGAGCAGCTTCACGTCTCCGCCCCCCATCGCCTCCTTCACGAAGACCCACTCGCCGAACGCGGCGACTCCCCAGCAGATCAGGAACCCGGCGATCGCGCCGAGCCCGGACAGGCCGAGCCGGGCGAGCGGCCCCTCGCCGAGCAGGGGATTGAGCGGGGAAGCCAGGATCCCCGTCACGCTGAGACCGTAGGACAGCACGTCCGGGATCAGGAAGGTGTCCCAATCGATGAAGGCGACGACCAATAGCGCCGCCGAGGCGGCGGCCGCGCTGGCGGCGAACGCCGGGGCCTCGGGCCACCGCCACGCGAGCCCGGCGAAGATCAGGCCGGTGAGGAGCTCGACCGCCGGATAGCGGGCGGAGATGGCCTTGCCGCAGTGGCGGCATTTGCCCCCCAGCAGGATCCAGCTGAGCACGGGGACGTTGTCGTAAGCGGCGATCGGCTTCTTGCAGCGCGGGCAGCGAGAGCGGGGATGGATGAGCGACTCGTCGCGCTGCATCCGGGGGATGCAGACGTTCAGAAACGAGCCGACGACGAGCCCGAAGGCGAGGAAGAGACCTGTCATGAGAAAGACGCGGCCCCCCGGCTGACGCCGGGGGGCCGGTCTTTTTACGGCGTTCGGCTTAGTAGTTCGTCCAGACGGAACCCTTCGTGTCCGTGTGGCTGCAGTTCACCCACAGCGTCCCGAAGTTCGAGTCGCCCGGGTAGTTGACGTAGCTCCAACCACCGCCGTCGTTGACCGCGTTCGTCGAGTCGTTCTCACGCGCCGTCGCCGAGTCCGTGTGATAGTTCGGCGCCTTCGCCTTCGGAACCGCGGACAGGTACTTGCCGTTCGCAGTCAGCGCCACGAGGTTAACCGGATACAAACCCTCCATGTCGCCGTAGTAGATGCTCAACGCCGAGCGAACCGCGCCCAGGTTGCCCTTCGCCGAACCTTCGTTCGACTTACGGATGAGCTCAGCGAACTTCGGGATGGCGATAGCCGCCAAGATACCAATGATTGCGACCACGATCATCAGCTCGATGAGCGTGAACCCGAGTTTGCCCAGCTTGCTGCGCTTGCTGTTCTTCATGCTTTTACACCCTCCTTTCGGCCGGTATGAAATACTAGGAGTAAGTTATTTAGATTCCGGCCTTATTGGCTATCCGCACGAAGACTTACGGTACTGCGACGAGTTTAACATCGGGTGACGGTGGTGTCAAGGTGACTTTAGTCAGCCCCTGTCACAGGATCGATGCGAGCTCTATACGCCGCCTCGACGGTCAATGGCGGCCGGCCGCCAGTTCCCGGTAGAACGCGAAATCGTGATCCCTCGCGTACTCGAGCCGGGCGGCCAGCGGGTGGTGATAAATCCTGGGGCACTCTCCGGGGCCCCCCTCCAAGTAGTATTTGCGCACGCACTCCGCCCCCGCCAGGCGCTCTTCCCGGATGCGGTCATAGACGTTGAAATCCCAGTTGTCGGCGTGAGCGCCGGCGAGCCAAATCCAGAGCGCGCCCAGGGCCAGGCTCCGCCGCGGGCTCGCGGCCAAGGTCTCGCTCCAGGCGGCGACGGTGAACGGGATCAGAAGCGAGGCCAACGCCGCGTAACGGGACGCCTTCGAATACCCGACGCCGAAGGCCGTCCGTCCCGCGGCGCAGCCCGCCAGCACGGCGAGGACGCCGAGCATGACCGCGCCGAGCGTAGCCTTCGCCGGCGTGAGCCCGCCCTTCAAGGCCGCGCGAAGCGGCAGAACCGAGACCGCCAAACAGACGAGGCCAAGCGTGATCGAGACCTGGTCCATGCCGAAGCCCCATCCGGCGAGGTTCGAGAAGAAGTTCCAGAATCCCCAGTGCCAGGGAGCGACGAACGGCGGCTCCGAGGGATCGGGCGCGTAATCGACGAGCCAAGCTCCCCAACCCGCGGCGATCGCGAACGCGGCGGAGGCGCGCGCGCGGGCATCGGGCCCGCGGCCTTCGCGCCGCGCGAGCGCCGCCGCGGAGAGCGCGACGAAAGGCGCCGCGATGAACCCGGAAGAATTGGCGTTCAGCGAAAGGATCCCGCAGACGGCGCCCAGCGCCGCCCGCGCCTTGGAGCATTTCTCGCCGAGCAGAAGCCAGGCCGACGCGGCGAAGGCCAGCATCGCGAACCGGTGCGGGGAGTCGTACGCCCACGCGAGACCTTGATGCGCCGTGGGGCAAAGGGAGAACGGGAGGAAAGCGCACACCGCCCACCCCGGCAGCTTAGGAGAGATCCTCCGGCACAGCGCGTACGCGAGCGCCAGGGTCGCGCCGAACGAGAAGAAAACGAGCGCCTCCTGCGTGACGATGTCGAATCCGTCGAACCGATAACCCGCCCAGAAGGCCAGCTTCGTGGGAATGACCCGCGAGCCGTTGTGCCGCTCCAGCAGCCACGTCCAGGTCGGCCAGCGGTCGAGACGCCCCGGAAGGAGCTCGTCCCAGTCGTCCCAATACGGGATGTCGACCGCGCGGCGAAGCATGTAGAGAAGGTGGAACCAAAAAAGCGCCGCGACCGCCGCCGGCGCCGCCCAGCCCGCCGCGCGCCTCACGGCTTCGCGACCTCGAAAACGGTCGCCGCTTCCATTCCCCGGCCGGAATACACCGGAGTGAACCGCGTGCGGTCCTCCAGCAGGCGCCCGACGCCGTTTAAGCGGCTCCGGAGATCCGACGTCTCATCGAGCGAGAGCCCGAGGTCGACGTTTTCCCACAGCACGTACCGGATCCGCCATCGCCGGAAGAGGGACGCGAGCGCGGCGGAGTCCGCCGCCTCCGCCAACGGGAGGCTCGGCATCCCCGCGTACCAGCCGTCGCGCACGAACAGCGCGCTGGCCAGCACGTCGCCCTCGGCGTGGTGCTCGCGCAGCCACGCGTAGGTGTCCTTGAGCTCGGGCGCGGAGGCGGGTCCGCCCCTCAGAACACGCGGAACCTGGAGCAGCTGCAGGGCGAGCAGCAGCCCGAGGACCGCCGGAGCCGCGCGGCCGAACGCCCGGGCGGCGCAGACGAGGAACAACGGCAGGAGCGGAATCCAGTAGCGCTCGTAATGCCAGCCCCAGAGCAGGTGCATCGCCGCCGCGGCGCCCAGCATCCACGGCACCGGATCGTCCGCGCGCTTCCTCAAACGCAGGATTCCCCCGGCCGCCGCCGCGGCCGAGAGCGCCGCGCCGAGCAGGATCGTGAAGAGACCGGAAGCCTCGGGCCC
>JACRDR010000088.1 GCA_016212845.1 Elusimicrobiota bacterium | reverse complement strand
GGCGATGACGAGCCAGCGCGAGGCTTCCTTCTGCTTGAACGCGAGCACGCGCAGGCCGGCGCGGTTGATCTTGGAGGCGTCCTGCATGCGGCCGGCCTCCTGTTCGAAGGCGGCGATCGCGGCCTTCGCGCGGTCGAGGGCGGCGCGGCGCTTCTCGAGGCGGGGCGGAAGCTTCGCGCTGGCGGCGGCGCGCTCGAGGGCGGCCTGCACGTTCTTGTCGGAATATTGCTCGACAGAGAACTCGCGCTCGCGGCCGAGCAGCTTCGCGAGGGCCCACGCGCGGCGCGCGGCGAGCGAGAGCTCCTGGCGGGCGAGATCGGCGCGCAGCGCGTACGTCGGCTGCACGAGCGTGGCGTAGTCGAGCCTGCCGGTCTCGGCGACCTTGGGCGCGCCCGCGGGGCGCTGCGCGTTGAGGGCGTTCTGGAGCGCGAGCACTTCCGGGGAGTAGCCCGACGGGTTGAGTTCGGTCAGCCGGTCGTAGGGCGAGGCTCCCGCAACCGCGCCTGGGCCGCCCGGGTTCGGGCCGCCGCCTTTGCCGCCGTCGTCCGGCTGCTTGAGCGTGCGGCCCTGCTCTCCGCCTTGGCCCTCGAAGAGGCGCTTCATCAGCTCGCGCTGTTCTTCCTCGTCCATCTTCTTCTCGAGCTTCTTGATGAGCTTGGATTCCTTGCCGGCCGCCGAGAGAACGCCGAGGATGCCTTGGTAGCGGTCGGGGTTGAGGCGCAGGTAGCGGGACACGCGCTCGCGGAGCGAGGTCTCGAATTCGTTCGTGCCGCTCTCGTCGTCCTTCGCGAAGCCGACCGCGAGGTTCGCGGCGTCGTTGGGATTGTCGGCGATCCACTGCTCGGCGGCGGCCTGCGCGCGCTCGGGGTCCTTCTCTCCGCCGGTCAGCTGGTCGGCGAGGCTGGAGCGGAGGAGGCGCGCCGCCAGCGAACTTCGCATGTCCGAGTCGTCGCGCAATCGTTCGGCCGCGCGGCGGACGATTTCGGTCTCTTCGCTCTGGACTTCGGCGGCGCCGCCCACTTCGGGCGGCTGCTCGGACTGCGCGCGGGCGCCGACGGCGAGCAGCGCGGCCAGCCAGAGCGCGAGGTTCATTCCGCGGGGAAGATCACCTTGGCTCCGACGAGGACCCGGCCGTCGTCGGTGAGCTTGGGCGAGACCCCGGCCGTCTTGAGGGCGGGGAGGCCCGTCGACGCCCGCTCGCCCACTTTCAGCAGGGTGTACTCCGGCGGGAGGTCGAGCTGGTGCCACCGGACGAGCGCGTACTGGCCGTTCGAAGTCAACTGAGCGAGCTCGACGGAGCCCTTGCCGTGCGCGTCGACCAGGCGGTTGCCCATGAAATCGTAGGCGGCGATGATCCAGGCGTCCGGGCCCCGCTCGGTCAGGAGCAGCCATTCTCCGTCGTTGGAGAGGCTTACCGGATCGAGGCCTTTCGGCGCGTCGGCGAGCTCGTTGCGGAAAAGCTCCTGACCTTCGGTGCCGAGGTAGCGGAGCAGTCGCGCGGTGGTGAGCGCCTTATCGCTCTTGCCGAGCTTGATCGTCTCGACCTTCTCCCAGGCCCACGCGAAGCGGCCGTCGACGGAAACGCCGCCGGTCACCACCTTGCGCTGCGCGGTGCCGTTGGAGCCGGACTCTTCCCAGGTGCCGAGACCGACCTCGTTGACCAAGGTGCCGGACGAGTCGTAGAGGAGCAGCGACGCCCTCGCCTTCACCCAGCCGGCCTTGCCCTCGACCGGCAGGGGCAGGGCCGCGTCCGCGACCTCCGGCTCGGGCGATGGGGTCGGGACGGGTTCTTCCTGCGCGAAGCAAGGCAGCGCGAGCAGCGCCGCCAGGAGGAGGTTCAACCCTTGTCCTCCGAGAGCGACGCCTTCAGTCCGCCCTTCTTGTAAAGCTTGATCGCGTACGGCTGCGTGAACGCCTGCGTGACCATGCCCTTCGGGCGCAGGATCCGGTAGCGGAGCACGAGCTCCTGTCCGTTGGAGAGGGGCTCGATGAACTCCACGCCGTAGCCGCCCGTCGGCTGCGCCCCGAGGAAGACCGCGGCCGCGAAGTACTTGTTGAAATTGACCGCGGGCGCCTTCTGGTTGACCGCGTCGCGCCAGAGGCGGTCCCACTCGGCGCCGCTCTCGACGATGCGCGCGGATGGCCCGGTCTCCGCGCTGTGCGAGCCCCTCCACTCGTTGGGCGTCACGTCCGCCGCGAAATTCTTCGTCGCTTCCATCGGACCGCCTCCGCTTTGGGTTTTGGGCGTCTTGCGTCCCATGGCGAGGACCGGGACCGCCAAGACCGCCGCCAATACCCCCGTCCACAGTATCCTAATCATGTCGCCCACCTACAAGCATCCGCGGGATGCGAAGCGTAGGCTGCCCGTCGGAGACCGGGACGCCCTGGCCGTCTTTGCCGCACGTGCCGATGCCCCAGCCGATGTCCCAACCGAGCCGGTCGATCGACTTCAGCGTCTCGGGACCGACGCCGAGAAGGTTCGCGTCGCGCACGCGGTGCTTGAGCTTCCCGCCTTCCACCCAGAAGCCCTCGTCCACCTCGAACACGAACTCGCCGGTGGCGGTGTTCACCTGGCCGCCGCCCATGCGAGTGACGTAGAGCCCCCGGTCGAGTTCGGCGAGGATCTTCGCGGGATCGTCGGAGCCGGGCGCGATGTAGAGGTTCGACATCCTGGGGATCGGGCGGTGGCGGAAGGACTCGCGGCGCGCGTGGCCGTTGGGCGCGTGGCCGTCCTTCGTCGCGGTGATGCGGTCGTGGAGGTACTCGCGCAGAACGCCGTTTTGCACCACGGCGGTCGGGCGCGCGGGAGTGCCCTCGTCGTCGACGACGAAGGAGCCGCGCTGAAAGGGGAGCGTCGGGTCGTCGATGATGCTGAGGTTTTCCGGAGCGACGACCTTGCCGACCTTGCCGACGTAGGCAGGCGAGGTCCCTTCCTGCACGTGGTCGGCCTCGAGCGAGTGGCCGATCGCCTCGTGCACGAAGGTGCCGCCGGCCGACGCCGCGAGCACTACGGGCATCTCGCCCGCCTTGGCCGCCGGCGCCTCGAGCTTGGCGACCGCGCGAGACGCCGCGCCGCGGGCGAGCCGGAACGGGTCGTGCTCCTGGATCAGCTCCCAGCCCTTCATCCCGCCGAGCACCTCGTGGCCGGTCTGGAGGATGCCGTCCTTCTCCGCGGTGACGTCGGCGACGAACAGCGTCGCGACGCGCTCCTCGTAGCGGGAGCCGCCGTCGTTGGTGAACACCCAAAACGCCTTTCGGCGCTCGGCGTACGTGAGGCTGACCTGGCGGATGAGGGGGAATTCGGAGCGGAGCGCGCGATCGACGTCTTCCAAAAGCTTCGTCTTCACCTCGAGGCCGATTTCCTCGGGGCGGATGGTCACGGGATGGACCGCGCGCGCCGGCGCCGCGAGCGGCTTCGCTCGGCCGCCGAGAGCCGGGCCCTGCAGGCGCTTCGCGAGCTGGAGCGCGGCCGCGGGATCGAGCCCGTTTTGGCTTCCATGCCGCGTCTCGAAGCCGGATGGGCCCGACGAGCGGCGGAGGTAGCGCAGGCCGGCGCCGACGTCGGCGCCGGAGGCGATCTCCTCCGTGCGGGAGTCCTCGAAGTGGAGGCTCGTGCCCCAGGACTCCTCGAGATACGCCTCGGCGTAGTCCTCGGTGGAAAGCAGCGGCGCCCAGTCGTCGGGCCGCAGTTGGAGGAGACGGCTCACGACGCCGCCGCCTTCTCGGGCTCGGCCGCGGCGCTCTTCGGGAGGAAGAGCGTCACCGTCGTGCCTTGTCCGAGCGAGCTCTCGAGCTTGACCCGGCCTCCGTGGGTCTCGACGACCTTCTTCACGAAAGGCAGGCCGAGGCCCCAGCCGTCGACCTGGCCCGTGAAGCTCGCTTCGATCTGGTAGAACTTGTCGAAGACCTTCGACTGTTCTTCGGGCGGGATGCCGGGGCCCTGATCGCGCACGTGGACGGCGATCTCGGGGCCGGCGAGCTCGGCCCAAATCTCGATCTTGCGGCCGGCTTCCGAGAACTTCACGCCGTTCTCGATGAGGTTTTTGAAGACGTCGCGGAGGAGCAGCCGGTCGCCGGAGACCGCGAGTCCGGGCGCGGACTTGAGCTCGATCGCGGCCTTTCGCTCCTCGATCCACGACTTCAGGGCTTCGTGCGCGTCGGCGAGCACGCCGTCGACGGGCACCTCGCGGCGCTCGACGTCCTGTTCCTTCAAGTCCTCGAGCGTGGTGAAATTGAGGAGCTTCTCGACGAGGGAGG
>JACRDR010000077.1 GCA_016212845.1 Elusimicrobiota bacterium | reverse complement strand
TCGAGCGCGGCCTGACGCCGGCTCTCGCCGACGCGATAGGAAAAGAACATCCCGAACAGGAAGAAGAGAGCGATCGCGGCGACGATGGCCCAACGGGAAATGGGTGTCCGCTCCTCTCGCCGGATGCGGATGCCTTCGTCTTCCATTCCCTAATAGATACACCCCGCCTCGGACGCCGTCAAGCCGCCGGACTTGCCCGGAAGCCCCCTGGGCCCTATACTCCGGAAGCATGGAGGGCTTCGCCCCCGACAAGCGTCTCGCCGCGCTCGCGATCCTGGCCGTCTTCGGCCTCGGCATCTACGTAGGCGTGGACTTCCTGCGCAAGCCGGCCGATCCGGAGATGAAGACGCTCAAGCCGGAGGCGGGCATGCCCGCCGCGATCCCCTCTCGCGCCGCGAGCTACGCCGATTTCATGCGCGCGTTCTCCTCCGTCGCCGAGCGCCCCGCCGCCCAGGAGTTCGCGCACGACTTCATGGCGAGGCCCGAGCTTGCCCGCCGCTGGAGACTCTTCGAGGAGGACAAGGACGTCGACGCGATGTCGGAGGACATGAAGGACTCCGGCGACTTCAAGGCGGTGCTCGCCGAGCAGAAGGACAATCCCGGCTTTCCCGAGGTCGTCGAACGCGCTCTCGGCGAGGCGCCCCAGCTCGGGCGAGTCCTATTTAGCGAGCACCGGCCCCCGGACGGACCGGTGATCCTCGCACCCGCGGCTACCGCTCCGGCGCTGGTCCCCTTCCGCGAGGAGCCGAAGCGCGTCGCGGCTCCCAAGTCCGTCGTCCTGCCTCCGGAGGCCGCGCCGTTCGCGAGCGTGTTCTCGATGGTCGACGCCCGTACGCGGGACGGCATCGTCGAGGCGATGAGCTCGGGGGTCGGGCCGCTAGAGGCCTGCCGGCGCTCGAACGCGGTCGCCAAGTGCCAGACCGCGATCCGCCGCTGCCAGGCCGACGCGGGCTGCTGGGACTGGCTCCTGCAGGAGATGTCGAAATCCAAGTCGGAAGGCAAGCCGCAGCGCGTCTTTCGGCCCGCGGTGAACTCGCGCTGAGGATGATCATGGAACAGAAGACTTTGCTGCTCGTCGAAGACGACGCCCGGGTACGCGACGATCTCCGGACCGTGCTGGAAGCCGAAGGCTTCCGCCTCGTCGTCGGCGATACCGTGGAGATGGGCAAGCATCTCTTCGCCTCGGAGAAGCCGGAGCTCTGCATCCTCGACGTGAACCTTCCCGACGGCAGCGGTCTCGACATCTGCGCGCACGTCCGCGCGCACAAGGACCGCGGCTCGACCCCGGTCATTATGCTCACGGGCCGCGGCGGCTTCGACGACAAGCAGGCGGGCTTCGAGGCGGGCGCGGACCAATACCTCGTGAAGCCGGTCGTGCCGCGAGAGGTTCTGATGTGGGTGCAGGCGCTGCTGCGCCGGCTGGACCTCGACCAAGGCGGCGGCGGCACGCTCAAGGTCGGCGAACTCGAGATCGACCCGAAAGGCTACGCCGTGCGGTGGCAGGGCACGCCTCTGCCGCGGCTCACCGTGAAGGAGTTCGAGCTGCTCTACTTCCTCGTCCGCAAGCGGCCGCAGGTGATCAGCCGCAAGCAGATCCTCTCCAACCTCTGGCACACGGTAGCGGTCGACCACGTCGTCGACAACCATCTCATGAAGCTGCGCCGGAAGCTGCCGCCGCAGGTCGCGGACCGACTGCAGAGCGTCCCCGGGAAAGGGTTCCGCTACTTCGAGTAAGCGCCGCCCTCGCGGGCGAGCACCAAGGGCAGGGTGAACCGGAAGCGCGCGCCCTTTCCGGGCTCGCTTTCCGCCCAGATCCGCCCGCCCATCCGCTCGACGAGCTTGCGGCAGATCGCGAGCCCGAGGCCCGAGCCGGCGTGGCCGCGCGAGAGACTCTGCGTCTCGGGGATCTGCGAGAACTTCTTGAACAGCTGGGCCATGCGGAAGTCGGGGATGCCGGGGCCGGAGTCGGAGACCGTGACGACGCACTCGCGCGGCGTGTCCCGACGGGCGGAGACGCTCACGTGGCCGTCCTTCGGCGTGAACTTGAGCGCGTTGGAGAGCAGGTTCTCGAGCACGCGTCGCAGCGCCTCGGGGTCCGCCATGACGAGCGACAGCTCCGGCTGGATATGCGCCTCGAGGCCGACGCCCAGCTTCTCCGCGCGGGCCTTGAACCCGTCGAGCATCGGCTCGATCGCGTCGCGAATGTCGAGGGGCGCGGGTTCGAGCTTCGTCTCCCCCGCCTCGAGCCGCGTCACGTCGAGGATGTTGTCGACGAGCGCCGCGAGGTCGCGGCCGGAGCGGTCGAGCAGGCGCAGGCACTCGAGCTGATCCTCCGTGAGCTTGCCCTTGTAGCCGCCCGACAGGATGTCGGCCTGCGCGAGGATGCCGGAGAGCGGCGAGCGCAGGTCGTGCGTCACCTGGGCGACGAAGTCGGCCTTGAGCTGGTCGAGTTCGCCCAGGCGCGCGGTCATCGCGTTGAATTCGCCCGCGAGCACGCCGAGCTCATCGGAAGACGGGTGCTCGACGCGGTGCGCGAAGTCGCCGGCGCGCACGCGGCGCGCCGCCTCGAGCAGGCCGCCGAGCGGCCGCAGCAGCCAAGATGAGATCGCGAGCCCGCCCAGCAGCGCGAGCGACGCGCCCAAGAGGAGCGCGAGCCACCGCCGGCGGCGCTCGAGGTCGCGGATCCAATCGAGGGCTCGCTCCAGGTCGGCCCGGCGGAACGAGACGAGAGCGGTCCCCGCGAATTCCTTGCCCTTGAAAGCGGGGGCCGAATAGACCCGGCGGTCGTCGCCGCCGACGCCGTCCTGCCGCAGCGGGACGCGGCGCTCGACGGCGGCGAGTTCGTGCGGAGAAGACGCGTGCTTGCCTTTGAGCGTCGAGTCGCCCG
>JACRDR010000076.1 GCA_016212845.1 Elusimicrobiota bacterium | reverse complement strand
GGCCTGCGACCCGGGGCGCTCGCCGAGGAGCTCGAGACCGGCCTCAACGGCGCCGCGGTGGGCTCCGTCGTAGAGAAGCAGCGGCAACTCGACATCGTCGTCCGGCTCGATGAGCGCTCGCGCTCAAGTCCCAAAGCGCTCGAGAGCGCGCTGGTGAAACCCTCGGCCGACGGCCGCGGCGTCCGCTTGGGGGACGTGGCCGAGGTCTACCGGAGCGAGGGGCCGAACATGGTCAACCGGGAAGGTATGACCCGGCGCATCGTCATCTCCGCCAACGCGCGCGGCCGCGACCTCGGCTCGCTCGTCGACGACCTCAAGCGGACCGTGGGCGCGAAAGTCGCGCTCCCCCCAGGCTACTTCATCGCCTATGAAGGCCAGTTCGAGAGCCAGGGCCGCGCCGCGCGCCTGCTGCTGTTTTTGGGCGCGCTCTCGCTTTTGGGAGTGTTCTCGGTCCTCTACTTCCACTTCAAGTCCGTTCCGCTGTCCTTGCAGGTCATGCTGAACGTGCCGCTGGCGCTGATCGGCAGCGTCCTGGCGATCTACCTCACCGAGCGCACGCTCTCGGTGGCGTCCTTGGTGGCCTTTATCACGCTATGCGGCATCGTCTCCCGCAACGGCATCATGCTGATCAGCCATTACCTGCATCTCATGGCGGAGGAGGGGGAGCCGTTCTCCGAGGCGCTGGTCATCCGCGGCTCGCTCGAGCGGCTCGTCCCGGTGCTGATGACCGCGCTCTCGGCGGGCCTGGCGCTCGTGCCGCTGCTGTGCTCACGGGGCGAGCCGGGCAAGGAAATCCTCTTTCCCGTCGCGGTCGTGATCGTCGGCGGCCTAGTCTCCTCGACGCTCCTCATTCTCGTCGTCACCCCTGCCGTGTTCTACCGCTTCGGCCGCCCGTCCCGCAAAAAACAAGGAGAAGCCCCATGAAGAGACTGCTGCTGCCGCTGCCGCTGCTTCTTTCGTCCATCCTCGCCCTCGCCCACGACGGTGGCCACGGCTACATCCCGGACGAGAACCGGTTGTACATGCCCGACCGCTCGCCCCGCCAAGGCGGCGTGCTCGCGAGGGTCGTCCTCGCGTCCGACGCCGTGAAAGGATCCGAGGCGCCTCTCATTTACAACGCGGAGCTCGTGCGCGGCGAAGACGGAGACGTGAAGATCTATCTCTACGACGCCGACGTCGCGACGCTGCGGCTCGAGACCCTTTCGGCCAAGGCGAAGGGCTCGCTGCGCACCGTCAAGAAGGGGAAGGTGAAGAACGTGCCCTTCGAGCTCTCGCTGGACAAGAGCATCTGGGCCTACGTCGGCAAGGCGCCCAAGGCCTCTCGAAAGCCGTACGCGATCGAGGTGAGCTTCGGCGACGGCAGGCGCGAGCTCTCCGGCTCTTTCGAGGCCCTCGATTAGCTGGAGAGGTCGGGCTCGACGAAAAGCCACTTCGCCGCGGGGCAGACCTCCCGCACTCGGCGCTCGAAGGCTTCGATGAGTTCGTGGAGGTCCCTTGCGGGCAATTCCGGCGGGCAGGCTATTTTGAGCGCCACCAAGACCGTCCCCGGCCCCTCCTGCACGGTGATGAGCTGAAAGGTTATACGGATGCGCGAGTCCGCCGCGGCGGCGCGCCGGACTGCCTCCGCGACCTCGGGATCGGCCGCCTCGCCGATAAGGAGGGACTGGATTTCCACGGCGAGAAACACGGCGACCGCCAGGAGAACGACTCCTATCGCCACGCTGCCTCCGGCGTCAAAGCGGGCGTCGCCCGTGGCCATGGCGGCGAGGACCGCGGCTAACGCCAGCGCTCCGCCGAAAAGCGAGGCCGCGTTCTCCCCGAACACCACGATCAGGTCCGAGTCCTTGGTATCGCGCAGATAGCCGAGGAGCGGCTTGTCGCCCCGCCGGCGCTTGATCTCCCTCAAATTGCTCCAGGTCGCCCAGGCCTCGACGGTCAAGGCGAAGAACAAGACGCCCGCTCCCATACCGAGGCTCTCGACGGGCTGGGGATGCAGGAGATGCTCGATTCCCTCGTAGACCGAAAAAGCGCCCCCTCCCAAGAAGAGCATAATGGCCACCATGAAGGACCAGAAATAGACCGAGCGGCCGTAGCCTAACGGGTGGCTCTCGTCGGGCGGCCTTTGAGAGCGCCGTACGCCCAGGAGAAGCAACAACTGATTGCCGCAGTCGGCGAAGGTATGGATCGTCTCGGCGAGCAAAGCGCCGGATCCGGACCAGAACGCGGCCGCGCCTTTGGCCGTCGCGATGACGATGTTGGAGACTAAGGCCTGAAAAATATGGGCCGATCCATCCCGAGTTCCCATAAGGCCAACTAGCGTATCAATTTGCTCCTGTTTCTCCAACGCGACAAAACGCGGCGATTAAAAGTAAGCTTCCCTCGTAAATGCCGGCGCTTTTGATCTTGGTCGTCCTGCTCGGCCTCAATATCCTCTTCGTGCTGATGGAATACGCCCTGGTACGCACCAGACCGGCGAGGATCGAACTGCTGGCCCGGAAAGGAAACTCCAGGGCTCTTCGCGTACAAGAGATACTCTCGCGTCTCGACACCTATCTGGCGGCGATCCAGATCGGGATCACGTTGGTCGCGCTGGCCCTAGGCGCTTTCGCCGAGCCGCCGATCACCGAGATTCTCCAGAGTTGGACCGAACGCGCGCTCGGCGGCCTGCCGGCCTTGCCGCTGAGGGGAATCTCCTTGATCGTCGGCTTGGCGCTGCTGGCCTTTCTGCAGATCGTGCTCGGCGAACTCATCCCGCGCTCCGTCGCGATCCAAAAGGCCGAAGCCATCGCACTTCTGGGAGCGCTGCCGCTCAAAGCATGGGCCCTCTTGTGCCGATGGCCCGTAAGCTTCATGGCGTATAGTTCCGCGGCATTGCTCCGGCTCCTCCGGATCCGGCCGGCGTCCGAATTGGAGGCCGCCGCTTCCGAGGACGAGATCCGGGTGCTCTTGAGCGAATCGCAGGAAAAAGGCGTCCTGCCCTTCGAGCGCCTGATCCTCCATGAAAATATCTTCGATCTCAGCAAGGCCAAGGCGCGCGATGCGATGACGCCCCGGGACAAGATCTCGTTTCTCTCCTTGTCCAGATCCTGGCCTGAAAACTTGGAGACGATACGCGCGCGCCGGTTCTCGCGTTATCCTCTGTGCCGTGAAGATATCGGAACCGTCACCGGCTTGGTCCACGTCAAGGACATCGTCCTTCAGGCCGGCGGCGCCAGTCCCGACCTCGCCGGAGTCCGGCGCGACATCGCCAGCGTGCCCGAGACCGAAACGGTCGAACGGATGCTCAAGACGTTTCCCGACAAAGGCATCCACATGGCGCTGGTGAAGAATGATCGCGGCGGGGTCTCCGGCATCGTGACGCTTGAGGATCTGTTCGAGGAATTGGTGGGCGAGGTTCAAGACGAATTCGATCTGCCGCAAGCCAGGCCGCTGGCCGACGTGGTCGTTCCGACGGCCATCGCCATCGGGCTGGATGCGGCAAATGCCGATGATGCCATCCGCGCCTTGATGGAGCGTCTATGCGCCGCCGAGCCCTCGATCCGAAAGGAGGCGGCTCTGCGCGCCGTAATGGAGCGAGAGCGCCAGCTTTCCAGCGCCGTGGGCCGCGGCGTGGCCGTGCCGCACGCCAGACTCGCGGACATCAGCCGGGCGTTCGTAGCGTTTGGACGTCTCTCCAAACCGGCATCGTTCGCCGCGACTCCGGATGCCGTTCCGATACGGCTGATATTCTTGGTTCTCACGCCGGCCGGCTCCCCGGTCGTCCAACTGCGAATCCTAGGCAGGATCGCCGCGCTCGCGTCAAAT